>NZ_JBDJLK010000054.1:0-38213 GCF_039673335.1 Pseudomonas sp. TWI929 | reverse complement strand
GGGACTCTCCTTGTATGTAGGCCATAACGAAAAATGCTCCGTATCTTTCGATACGGAGCATTCTCTTAAAGGGCCGGGCAGATTGCTAGGTTTTCACACAGTCTGTTCGGGGCCCTTTTTCATGTCTGCATGCCAGTGCGCGGCCCCTGTGGGAGCAGGCTTGTCGAGGCGTCGAACCGCCCCGAAGAGGCCAGCACAGGCAACATTCATCTCCCATGTGTTTCAAATAAATGACCACCATGCGAAGCTGGCGACAGCTGCGCAAAACAACTAAAGCTTTGAGTGAGCACTGAAAATTCTTCAAACGCTCACGCTTCTTCTCTTGGCCCACTGGGCCAGTGCACAGGGGGCCTTCGCCATGCTGACCCTGCTCAACCTGCTCTCGGCCGTAACGCTACTGGTCTGGGGCACCCATATCGTGCGTACCGGCATCCTTCGGGTATTCGGCTCGGACCTGCGGCGCATCATCAGCCAGAACATGAACAAGCGCCCACTGGCATTCATCGCCGGTATCCTGGTTACCGCCATGGTGCAAAGCAGCAACGCCACGGCCATGCTGGTCACCTCGTTCGTCGGCCAGGGCCTGATGGCCATGACCCCGGCCCTGGCAATCATGCTCGGTGCCGATGTGGGTACCGCGCTGATGGCCCGGGTGCTGACCTTCGACCTGTCGTGGCTATCGCCGCTGCTCATCTTCCTGGGCGTGATCTTCTTCCTCTCGCGCAAACAGACACGAGCCGGCCAGCTGGGCCGGGTAGGCATCGGGCTTGGCCTGATCATCCTGGCATTGGAGCTGATCGTGCAGGCAGCTGCGCCGATCACCCACGCCCAGGGTGTGAAAGTGCTGTTCGCCTCACTGACCGGCGACATCATGCTCGACGCCCTGGTCGGGGCAATGTTCGCCATGATTTCCTATTCCAGCCTGGCCGCCGTGCTGCTCACCGCGACACTGGCCGGTGCCGAGGTCATCAGCTTGCCGGTAGCCATTGGCCTGGTGGTCGGCGCCAACATCGGCAGCGGCCTGCTGGCCTTCATCAGCACCAGTATGCAGAACGCCGCCGGGCGCCGCGTGGCCCTGGGCAGCCTGCTGTACAAGCTGATCGGCCTGCTGCTGATCATCCCTGTGCTGCACCCGCTGGTGGCGTGGATGGACTCGCTCAGCTTCAGCCCGCAGGAGCTGGTTATCGGCTTTCACTTGCTCTACAACACGCTGCGCTGCCTGCTTATGCTGCCAACAGTCAAACCCATGGGCCGGCTGTGCAACATCCTGCTGCCCGAGCGGGAGGCCAGTAACGGCCAGGTGCGCCCGCGCCACCTCGACACCTCGGCGCTGGAAACGCCAAGCCTGGCCCTGGCCAATGCCGCCCGCGAAACCCTGCGCCTGGGCGATATCGTCGACAGCCTGCTCGAGGCCATGCTCGGCGCCCTGCGCGGCACCCACACAGCCTTGCCGCAGCAGGTTCGCGAACTGGGCGAGGACGCCGAAGCCTTGTACAGCGCGATCAAGTTGTACCTGGCGCAGATGTCACGCGAAGACCTCAGCGAGCAGGACAACCGCCGCTGGGCCGAAATCATCGAGCTGGCGATCAACCTCAAGCTGGCCAGCGACCTGGTCGAACGCATGCTGCGCAAGGTCCAACAGCAGAAAACCAGCCAACGCCGGGAGTTTTCCCAGGTGGGCCTTGAAGAACTGACCAGCCTGCAGGAACAGCTACTGGCCAACTTGCGCCTGGGCCTGTCGGTGTTTCTCAGTGCCGACCCGGAAAGCGCCCGCTTGTTGCTGCGGGAAAAACGCCGTTTTCGCGCCCAGGAACGGCGCCTTGCCCACGCCCATGTCAGCCGCCTGCAGCGCAAGGTAATGCAAAGTATCGAGACCAGTTCGCTACACTTGGAGCTGATCGCCGACATGAAGCGGTTGAACTCTTTGTTCTGTAGCAGTGCCTATGTGGTACTGGGCGGCTCGGACACGGGCGGGCTGATGCTCGACAGCGTGCCGGACGAAGCCCGTCTGCCGTGATTTCGCCTACCAGAGGACCCACGCTCGCCCATGCGTTGCCTGATGTTCGTATGCTTGCTGATCTGCAGCCTGCCCTCATTCGCCCTCGACCGCTCACGGGTTGAAGGCTACCTGTTGCCCAATGGCCTGCAGGTCATCCTGAAAAACGGCTACGAACGTGACCATGTGGCGATTCGCCTGGTAGTCGGGGTGGGCCTGGACGACTTCACTTGCGAGCAGAAAGAGCTGCCACACCTGCTTGAGCACCTGCTGTTCAGCGGCATCGACGAAACGGGTGAAGGCGGCCTGGAAGAGCGCCTGCAATCGCTTGGCGGCGAGTGGAACGCCTATACCAGCAGTGCCGACACCACTTTCGTCATCGAAGCCCCGGCGCGCAACCAGCGTAAAGTCCTCGACCTGCTGCTGGCGGTGATACGCGACACCCGCATCGATGCCAAGGCCCTGGCCACCGCCAAGCGCATCATCGAACGTGAAGATGGCGGCCACTATGGCCACCTGCAGCGCTGGCTCGACCGCCAGGACATTGGCCACCCCGCCAGCGATCAGCTGGCGACCGAGCTAGGCCTGAAATGCCCGGAGCGCTCCAACCTCGACGACATGACCCTGCAACAAGTACAGGCCTTGCGTGACCGCTGGTACGCGGCCAACAACATGACCCTGATCGTCGTCGGTGGCCTGGACCGCCTACTGCCGGCTTATCTGGAGCGCACCTTTGGCGAATTGCCCGCCACCGAGCCGGAAGAACGCCGCACCCTGGAGAGCATCACCCAGCAAGCCGAGCAACGCCGCAACCTGACCCGCGGCTGGCTGGGCGACAGCGTCAAGCTGCACTGGCTGTTCATCGAGCCGGTGCTGGACAACGACCACCAGGCCACCCTCGACGTACTGTCGCGCTACCTGGACTGGGCGCTGTACGACCAGCTGCGCCTGCGAAACGGGCTGTCCTACGGCCCGTCGGTGCAACGTGAAAGCTTTGGCGACACTGGCCTGCTCAGCCTAAATGCCGACCTGGAGCGCGACGACATCGACCAGGCTGTCACGCTGATGCAAGCCTTGTTCGACCACCTGCGCAAGGAAGGCCTCGACCCGGATACCTTCGCGCGCATCAAGGACGCCAGTGTCGCCAAGGAAAGCTGGAGTACCCAGGGCAACAGCGCCCTGGCCGATTACTACTGGGGGGCGCTGAACGACTATACCGACGGGCGTTTTGCCAACCCGGTGCGCAAGCTGCGCCAGGTCAGCCTGGCGCAGGCCAACGAGGCGCTGAAGGAGCTGCTCAAGGAAGATGGCTATGTGCGCATCGAAAAGCCGTTACTGGGCTATGACGAGCTATACGGGCTGGTCGCCTTGCTGGCAGGGCTGATATTGGCGGCCGGGCTGCTGCGCTGGCGGCGGCATGGGCCTGAAAGGCCGAGTGGTGCTACACGGCAGCGGTGAATCGGCGGTATCCTTTTGCCATTACCGGCCTCTTCGCGGGTAAACCCGCTCCCACAGATGCAGTGCAAACTTCAGTCATTGCACTAACCCTGTGGGAGCGGGTTCACCCGCGAAGAGGCCAGCACAGCCCCCATTCCTCCCTGTTGTAGCCCCCAATGCCCCAAATCCCCCATATCGTCCAGCGCATCATCGAACTGCTCAAACGCTACCCCGGCATCATCGCGCTTTGCGGTTTCCTCTCCGGCATCGGCAGCTTCATCCTGGTCGACCGCCAGGCCGGCCTGGCCAGTTGGGTAGCCGTGCTGATGCTGGTCAGCTGGGTCTGGCTGATGCTGGAAAACACCCTCACCGGCCTGTTCGCACGCACTTTCAACCGCGAAATCCCGCAGCCGCTGTTGCGCTACGCGACGCAGATGATCCACCAGGAATCACTGTTCTTCGTGCTGCCGTTCTTCTTCATTACCACCACCTGGAACAGCAGCCAGTTGGTGTTCACCGGGTTGCTCGGCGCCGCCGGCCTTATTTCGATCATCGACCCGCTGTACTACAAGTGGCTGGCACCGCGGCGCTGGCTGTTCCTGGCGCTGCATACCCTGACCCTGTTTGCCGCCCTGCTGACCGCGCTGCCGATCATCCTGCACCTGACCACCGCGCAGAGCTTCAAGCTGGCCTTGATCGCAGCCATGGCCTTGTCGTTCCCCAGCCTGGCCAGCAGCTTCCCGATCAACAACTGGCGCCGTGCCGTGGCCCTGGTGCTGGTCACCCTGTCGGTCGGCGGTGGGGGCTGGCTGCTGCGCTCCTGGGTGCCTCCGGCGACTTTGTGGATGACCGAAGTGGCGGTAAGCACCGAAGTGCTGAACCGCCAGCCGGGTGATTCACTGGATGAGATTGCCGCCAGTCGCATCCGCAGCAGCGGCCTGTATGCCTACACCGCCATCAACGCGCCACGGGGCCTGAACGAGCGGATCTACCATGTATGGCAAAAGGACGGCCAGGAAGTCGACCGCATTGCCCTGGACATCCACGGTGGGCGCAAGGAAGGCTACCGGGCCTGGACCCACAAGCAGAACTTCCCGCCGAACCCGGTGGGCAAGTGGCAGGTGAGGGTGCTGACCGAGGATGGCCAGGTGATAGGCGTGCTGCGCTTCAAGGTGGTCGACGATTCACCAGCGCAGTGATTGAAAGGGGGCGCTTTGCGGCCCCCTAGGCCCGTGCAGACAGCACATAATCACCAAACAGCCCATGCCCGCTGCGCTATGATCAGCCCCTAAGCCTTAGCGCCGAGTCAATTGCATGGAGCCTATGACCACCCCCAGCGCCACCCTGGACACCAGCAGCCAACCGGCCTGCCTGCGCATTACCGGTGACTGGACCCTGGCGCACTACGCCAGCCTCAAGCGTGAAAGCGAGCGATTGCAGGGGCAGTACGCTGCCGACACCATTGCCGACCTCAGCCAACTGGGCCGCCTGGACACCGCCGGCGCCTCGCTGCTAGCCGAGCTGCTCGGTTCCGAGCGCCTGTCGTGCTGCACCCACGAGCTACCTGAAGCCAGCCGCGCACTGCTCAAGAACGTCTACTGCTCGGTCCAGGATTACTGCATCCCGGTCAGGGAGCCCGAACGCAACGTATTGCTGTTACTGCTAGAGCGCATCGGCTGTGCTGTCGGCACACTGTGGCAAGACACCATGCAGCTGCTCGGCTTTGTCGGCGTCATTCTCGAAACCTTGCTGCGCCGAGCCCTGCAGCCCCACCGCTGGCGCTTCACCCCGGTCGTGGCACACATCGAACAGACCGGGCTCGACGCGGCCCCCATCGTTGCCCTGCTGACTTTCCTGGTGGGCGCAGTGGTGGCCTTCCTCGGCGCCACGGTGCTGGCCGACTTCGGCGCAACCATCTTTACCGTCGACCTGGTGGCGTTCTCGTTCCTGCGTGAGTTCGCCGTGCTACTCACCGCCATCCTCATGGCCGGCCGCACCGCCAGCGCGTTCACCGCGCAGATCGGCTCGATGAAGGCCAACGAAGAAATCGACGCCATCCGTACCCTGGGCCTGAACCCCATGGAATTGCTGGTAGTACCCCGGGTACTTGCCCTGTTGATCTCGCTGCCCTTGCTAACCTTTGTCGCAATGATCTGCGGCATCGTTGGCGGCGCAGTGGTGTGCGCACTGACGCTGGATATCTCGCCAGCCATGTTCCTGTCACTGCTGCAAAGCGACATCGGCGTGCAGCACTTCCTGGTCGGCCTCGCCAAGGCACCGTTCTTCGCCTTCCTGATCGCCGCCATCGGCTGCCTGGAAGGCTTCAAGGTCAGCGGCAGTGCCGAATCGGTGGGGGCACACACCACCTCGGCGGTGGTGCAGTCGATATTCGTGGTCATTGTGCTGGACGCGGTGGCTGCCCTGTTCTGTATGGAGATGGGTTGGTGAGTGGCGAAGAACGCGTGATCGAAGCCCGCGGGATCTGCAACCGCTTCGGCCGCCAGGTGGTGCATGAAAACCTCGACCTGGACCTGTATCGCGGCGAGATCCTTGCCGTGGTTGGCGGCTCAGGCAGCGGCAAGTCGGTGCTGCTGCGCAGTATCATCGGCCTGCGCCGGCCCAATGAAGGGCAGATCAAGGTGTTCGACCAGGACCTGGCCGGCCTGCGTGAAGAACAACGCTCACTGGTCGAGCGGCGCTTTGGCGTGCTGTTCCAGAAGGGCGCGCTGTTCTCTTCACTGACCGTGACCGAGAACGTGGCGTTGCCGCTGATCGAGCATGCCGGGTTGTCGCGCGCCGATGCCGAGCACCTGGCCGGCGTGAAGCTGGCCCTCGCCGGGTTGCCGATCTCGGCTGCCGACAAGTACCCGGCCTCACTGTCGGGGGGCATGATCAAGCGCGCAGCGCTGGCCCGGGCCCTGGCACTGGACCCGGACATCCTGTTCCTCGACGAACCCACCGCCGGCCTGGACCCGATCGGCGCCGCCGCGTTCGACCAGTTGATCCTGACCCTGCGCGATGCCCTGGGCCTGTCGGTGTTCCTCATCACCCACGACCTCGACACCCTGTACACCATCACCGACCGCATCGCGGTGCTGTCGCAGAAAAAGGTCCTGGTGGCTGGCCCGCTGGCCGAGGTCGAGCAGACCAACGACAGCTGGATTCAAGAATACTTTCACGGCCCACGCGGGCGCGCAGCCGAACAGGCCGCCACCCGCGCCGGGCAGGAGCGCTGAGCAATGGAAACCCGAGCCCATCACGTCCTTATCGGCCTGGTCACCGTCCTGGTGGTGGCCGGTGCCATGCTGTTCGGCCTGTGGCTGGCCAAATCCAGCGTCGACGATGCCTTCAAGGACTACGAAGTGGTGTTCAACGAGGCTGTTTCCGGCCTGTCCCGTGGCAGCCCGGTGCAGTACAACGGCATCAAGGTGGGTGATGTATCCACCCTGCGCCTGGACCCGAAAGACCCGCGCCGAGTACTGGCACGCGTGCGCCTGAGCGCCGATACCCCGGTAAAGGAAGACACCCAGGCCAAGCTGACCCTGGCCGGCGTTACCGGCAACTCGTTCATCCAGCTCAGCGGCGGCACCCCGCACAGCCCCGAATTGAAGGGCAAGGACGGCAAGCTGCCAGTGATCATCGCCTCGCCGTCGCCGATTTCACGCCTGCTCAATGACAGCAGCGACCTGGTGACCAATATCAACCTGCTGCTGCACAACGCCAACCAGATGTTCTCCGAAGACAACATTGGCCACTTCAGCAACACCTTGGCCAACCTCGACAAGACCACCGGCGCCTTTGCCGGCCAGCACGGCAGCATCGCCGAGGCCATCGAGCAACTGGTGCAGGTGGGCAAGCAGGCCAGCGCCACCCTGGCGGAAACCCAGACGCTGATGCGCAATGCCAATAGCTTGCTGGGCAGCGAAGGCAAGCAGGCTATCGGTAGCGCCGAGCAGGCCATGCAGTCGCTGGCTGAAAGCACTGCCACCATCAACAACCTGCTCAAGAACAACAGCGAAGCCATCGGCGACGGCGCCCAGGGCCTGAACCAGCTGACCCCGGCCATTCGCGAGCTGCGCGAAACCCTCAACGCACTCAAAGGCATTTCCCGGCAACTGGAGGCCGACCCCAGCGGCTACCTGCTCGGCCGCGACAACAACAAGGAGTTCCAGCCATGAAACCGTCGCTGCGCCTGCTGGCCCTGGCGGCCGCGCTGAGCCTGGCCAGTGCCTGCTCGATCCTGCCGCAGAGCGAACCCGTCGATCTCTACCGCCTGCCGGTCAACCAGCCCAGCCGCACGGCGCCGGCGCTGGACTGGTCCTTGCGCCTGAACAAGCCGCTGGCCAGCGAAGTGCTGGCCGGGCCACGGATTGCCGTGATACCCCAGGGTAATGTGGTCAGCAGCTACAAGGGCGCACGCTGGAGCGATGCCGTACCGGTGCTGCTGCGCAACCGCCTGCTCGACGGCTTCCAGCGTGACGGCCAGGTGCAGCGCCTGAGCGCCGATGACAGCAACCTGCAGGCTGACTACGAGCTGGCCGGTGAACTGCAGGCGTTCCAGAGTGAATACCGTGCGGATGGCGTGGTGGAGGTGGTGATCCGCTATGACGCACGCCTGGTCCAGGGCCGCAACCAGCGCATCATCGCCAGCAAGCGCTTCGAAGTCCGCCAGCCGCTGGCCGACAAGCAGGTGTCAGCAGTGGTGGCTGGGTTTGGCCAGGCCTGTGATCAGCTGACCGGGCAGGTGGTGGGGTGGACGATTGCGCAGGCTGGCAGCACTACCGCTCACTAAAGCCCTGTCCGGAATCTATCTCCTGCCAGGGCCTCATCGCCGGCAAGCCAGCTCCCACAGGGATTGCACTTGGCTTGAGGACGACGCGGTCGAGGTGGGAGCAACTATCTTGCCGGCGATGGGCCGCAGAGCGGCCCCAAAAAATCAGGCGAAGAACCAGTAGCAGACGAAGATCGCCGCGACCACACCGGAGAACTCGGCCAGCAGTGCACAACCCACCGCATGGCGCACGCGCTGGATACCCACGGCACCAAAGTACACCGCCAGCACATAGAAAGTGGTTTCGGTACTGCCCTGGATAGTTGCCGCTACCAGTGCAGGGAAGCTGTCCACGCCTTGGGTCTGCATGGTCTCGATCAGCATCGCCCGCGCCGCGCTGCCGGAGAACGGCTTGACCAGGGCAGTGGGCAAGCCCTCGACGAAGCGGGTGTCCAGGCCCATCCAGTTCACCGCATGGCGAATACCGTCCAGGGCCAGCTCCAGCGCGCCTGAAGCTCGCAGCACACCCACTGCCACCAGCATCGCCACCAGATAGGGCAACAGGTTCTTGGCCACATCAAAGCCTTCCTTGGCGCCTTCGACAAAGGCTTCGTAAACCTGCACCCGCTTCAAGGCACCAATCACCAGGAACATGATGATCACGCCAAACAGCGTGAGGTTACCCAGGATCGACGACAGGCTGGCCAGCGCCGCCGCCGACAATGTGCCAAGGAAAGCCATGAAGCCACCCAGCAGCAAGGCGCCGGGAATGAAGTAGGCGAGCACCACCGGGTCCCACAGCCGCAGGCGCTGCATCACTGCCACCGACAGCAGGCCGACCAAGGTCGAGACGCTGGTGGCCAGCAGGATTGGCAGGAACACCATGGTCGGGTCCGGTGCACCTTGCTGGGCCCGGTACATGAAGATGGTGACCGGCAACAAGGTCAGCGACGAGGCGTTGAGCACCAGGAACAGGATTTGCGCGTTGCTCGCCGTGGTGCTGCTGGGGTTCAGCTCCTGCAGAGCGCGCATAGCCTTCAGGCCGATCGGCGTGGCGGCGTTGTCCAGGCCCAGGCCGTTGGCGGCAAAGTTCATGGTGATCAGGCCCAGGGCCGGGTGCCCGGGCGGTACCTCTGGCATCAGGCGGGCGAACAGCGGGCCCAGCACCTTGGCCAGCCATTCGACGATACCGGCCTTTTCGGCGATCTTGAGAAAGCCCAGCCACAGGGTCAGTGTGCCGAACAGCAGTACCATCACCTCGACCGACAGCTTGGCCATGGCGAAGATGCTTTCGACCATTGCCGCGAAGATGCCAGCGTTGCCGCCTACTAGCCATTGGGCCAGGGCGGACACCGCCGCCACCAGGAAAAAGCCGAGCCAAAGGCCGTTGAGCATCCGTGTGTTCCCCCTGAAAAATGCCCGAATGATAGCGGAAGTTGTCTGTACCGGCCTCATCGCCGGCAAGCCAGCGCCCACAGGTACCGCGCTGGCCTCCGGCCTTGTGATATCCCTGTGGGCGCTGGCTTGCCGGCGATAGGGCCGGTACAGGTGCCAGCGATCCTTACAGACAACAAAAAGCCCCGACAAGTCGGGGCTCTTGGTCAAACAGCAGTCAGGCTCAGCGCTTGGCAGCTTCGCCAACCACCGCAGCTTCCTGCTTGTCGGCCATCAGCGAGGCGTAGTACTTCTCGCCTTTGGCTGCGTCGTACATGCCTTCCCAACGGGCGATGACCAGGGCTGCCAGGGCGTTGCCGACAACGTTCAGCGCGGTACGGGCCATGTCCATGATGCGGTCGACACCGGCGATGAAGGCCAGGCCTTCCAGCGGGATGCCCACGCTGCCCAGGGTGGCCAGCAGGACCACGAACGACACGCCCGGCACGCCGGCGATACCTTTGGAGGTGACCATCAGGGTCAGTACCAGCAGCAGCTGCTGGCTCCACGACAGGTCGATACCGTACAGCTGGGCAATGAAGATGGCCGCGATGCTCTGGTACAGGGTCGAACCATCCAGGTTGAAGGAGTAGCCAGTCGGTACCACAAACGAGCAGATCGACTTCGGCGCGCCGTACTTCTCCATTTTCTCGATCACACGCGGCAATACGGTTTCCGAGCTGGAGGTGGAGTACGCCAGGATCAGCTCATCTTTCATGATGCGCATGATCTTGATCACCGAGAAGCCGAACAGGCGGGCGACCAGGCCCAGCACCATGAAGGCGAAGAAGGCGATGGCGAAGTACACCAGCAGCACCAGCTTGGCCAACGGCAGCAGCGAGCTGAAACCGAAGTTGGCCACGGTCACGGCGATCAGGGCGAACACGCCGATCGGGGCGTAGTTCATGATCATGTGGGTGACCTTGAACATGGTTTCCGATACAGCCTGGAAAGTACGCACCAGCGGGTCACGCAGCTCTGCCTGCAGGCTCGACAGGCCCAGGCCGAACATGACCGAGAAGAAGATGATCGGCAGCATTTCGCCACGCATCAGCGCTGCGAAGATGTTCGACGGGATCAGGTTGAGCAGGGTTTCGATGAACGCGTGCTCATGCTGCACTTCGGCCGCAGTCGCCTGGTACTTGGAAATATCCACGGTACCCAGGGTGCTCATGTCGATGCCGGCGCCCGGGTGGAACAGGTTGGCCAGTACCAGACCGACGACGATGGCGATGGTGGTCACCACTTCGAAGTAGATGATGGTTTTCAGGCCGATGCTGCCCAGTTTCTTCGCGTCGCCAACCCCGGCGATACCCACGATCAGCGACGAAATCACGATCGGGACGACGATCATCTTGATCAGGCGAATGAAGATGTCACCGGCGGGCTGGAGGACGTTGCTGATCCACCAGGCCTTCTCCGCGCTGAAGTGGTTCAGCAGCGCGCCGATTGCAACGCCCAGGACCAGACCGATAACGATCTGCCAGGCGAGGCTCAGTTTTGCCTTCTTCATGTCTTTACCCTTTGTTCTAGTGGTCATGGCACCCAATGGAAATGCGCGTAACAGAGCCATTGGCTAGGTCACGGGCAGCAAATGCTTCCATCCGGCGACTTCATGTAAGGACACCGCAGGCGAGCGACAGGGCGCTCTGGCCAGCGAAAAAGGCGGCAACTATTGCGATGGCAAAGGGGGAAATCTAATGCCGGAAGCGCATACCCCATACCGTTTATGCATACTGTTTTGCCGCAAAACGGGGTGCTCGCAAGTGCTTGATTTACAACGTTCGGAATCCCGAACAAGACCAAACCGCCAGATTTCGGCAGATTTGGCAGTAGGAAAAGGACGCGGTAGATGGCTTGTTCGACAATCCGAATGGCAGAAATGACACTTGTACAAGCACCAGGAAGGTCGAAAAAAATTTGATGTACGGTCGAGACAAAATGTGTCTCAAGGGAAAAAACGCGCAAGGGAAGCGGCGTTTCCTACAGGGCTCCTCGGAAGTCAGGTCTGGCAAGGTATCCCCTATGACACCGCCGACCTGATACTTCCGATTCCGCCTTTCCTGACCCGGCCCATGGCTGGAGGCACTCCCTGTACCCCTAGGCCACTCCGATCCTGCAACAATCAGAACAGCCCGACCCCTTGGTCATGTGCCGCCCCTCCTCGGGGCGGCGCATCGTAGAAGGCTGAAATATAGAAAGATTCAGCTTCTATTACGTGACAGTGGGTGACCTTTTATCCGTACCGGCTGCAAATGCTCGGTACCGATGCGGGTCACGCTTGTGCTGCTCATGCAGCGTTGCCTTCGTGCGGTCAAGTTGACCGCCCAATTGCCCAAGCGTTCCCCGGCAAAGCTTCCTGCCCATCTTCAACCTCGTCCACGTCCAAAGAAGAAGGAGGCTACGAACAGCACCAGGAAGACAATGAACAGGATCTTCGCGATACCGGTGGCAGCGCCCGCAATACCACCGAAGCCCAGTACGGCGGCGACAATGGCGATGATGAGGAAAGTGATAGCCCAACTCAGCATGGTGGTTCTCCTTTCTTTTTCGGAATCGGTCTGGCCGGCAGGTCAGAACACCCAGCGGTCCTGAGGCACGACATGTTCCAACGGGGCCGGCGAGGTTGTGGCTTGGCCAGCAGGCAATGGGTCTGCGGCCTTGACCAGAGTGTTGGCACGGGTTGCCTGAATCTGCGTCAACAGGGCGGTCTGTGCCGCCACTTGCTCGGCCAGCTGCGCGGTCTGCCAGCTGTAATAGAAGAGGCCAGCGGCCAAGGTCAGCAGCAGCGCCATGCCGAGTGACAGCATCTGGTGCAAGGGCAGTGCGGCGGTCTGTGAGCGGTTGACGGATTGGCGGTTCATGCCGGCTCCTCCTGCTGTAATTTTTGTTCACCTGAACAAGTAATTGCAGCCTGCATGCCAGCCTTTTCTATCTAGAAAAATCCATAAAAATCAATTACTTAAAAACAAAGAACGACATCAGTCAGGACGTATCCTGCACGATGCCGCCCATGCCGTCGTGCGAATTGCACGATTTGGTCGCCACCTTGAGCAGGTCGGCATCCACGCGGCGCTGGTCATGATTAGCCGGGCGATCTACAAGGCGATCGCGGCGCAGGCGTCGGTGGTACGCGCCAGCGGATGGAAAAGGGCGCGGCAGTGCTCTTTTTATAGGCAAAAGCTGAAAATCATCGCAACCAATGTGCCATCGCATACCTCTAAGCAAATCATCGGGATACGCGGCCTGCAGGCGTCCATTGGCCATTGGCTAGCACGCGAAGGACAGAATCCTTCAGAATTGACCATGCAACTTGCCCGATTTTTCCCACACTAATTGAAGACCTATCCCTAAGGAGCGCAGGAAATGGAACCAGCTCAGGACAACCAAGGCCGCATTCTCCTGGTAGATGACGAGTCCGCAATCCTGCGCACCTTCCGTTACTGCCTGGAGGACGAGGGCTACAGCGTGGCCACGGCCAACAGCGCCGCCCAGGCCGAAACCTTGCTGCAGCGCCAGGTCTTCGACCTGTGTTTCCTCGATTTGCGCCTGGGTGAAGACAACGGCCTCGACGTGCTGGCGCAGATGCGTATCCAGGCCCCGTGGATGCGGGTGGTGATCGTCACCGCACATTCGGCAATCGACACGGCGGTAGACGCCATCCAGGCCGGCGCAGCCGATTACCTGGTCAAGCCATGCAGCCCCGACCAGTTGCGCCTGGCCACCGCCAAGCAGCTGGAAGTGCGCCAGCTTTCCGCGCGCCTGGAGGCCCTGGAAGGTGAAGTACGCAAACCCAAGGACGGCCTGGACTCGCACAGCCCGGCCATGATGGCAGTGCTGGAAACCGCCCGCCAGGTCGCCACTACCGACGCCAACATCCTGATCCTTGGCGAGTCTGGTACCGGTAAAGGTGAGTTGGCCCGGGCCATTCATGGCTGGAGCAAGCGCGCGCGTAAAGCCTGCGTGACCATCAACTGCCCGTCGCTGAACGCCGAGCTGATGGAAAGCGAGTTGTTCGGCCACACCCGCGGCGCCTTCACCGGCGCCAGCGAAAGCACTCTGGGCCGGGTAAATCAGGCCGACGGGGGCACGCTGTTCCTCGACGAAATCGGCGACTTCCCACTGACCTTGCAGCCTAAGCTGCTGCGCTTCATCCAGGACAAGGAATACGAACGCGTCGGCGACCCGGTAACCCGCCGCGCCGATGTGCGCATTCTGGCCGCCACCAACCTCAACCTTGAAGAGATGGTGCGCGAAAGCCGCTTCCGCGAAGACCTGCTGTATCGCCTGAACGTCATCACCTTGCACCTGCCGCCCCTGCGCGAGCGCAGTGAAGACATCCTCACCCTGGCCGAGCGCTTCCTCGCCCGTTTCGTCAAAGAGTATTCCCGACCCGCCCGAGGCTTCAGTGACGAAGCCCGAGCGGCGCTGCTCAACTACCGCTGGCCCGGCAACATTCGCGAGCTGCGCAACGTGGTGGAGCGGGCCAGCATCATCTGCCCGCAGGAGCGCGTTGAAATCAGCCACCTGGGCATGGGCGAACAGCCTGCTGGCAACGCCCCTCGCATCGGCGCCGCACTAAGCCTGGATGAGCTGGAGCGCGCCCATATCGGTGCCGTGCTGGCCGCCAGCGACACCCTGGACCAGGCCGCCAAGACCTTGGGGATAGACGCCTCCACCCTGTACCGCAAGCGCAAGCAGTACAACCTATGAAATGGCCACCCATGAAGCTGCGCACGCGGCTTTTCCTGAGCATCTCGGCACTGATCACCGTGGCCTTGCTCGGGCTGCTGCTGGGCCTGGTTAGCGTGCTGCAAATGGCCACGGTGCAACAACGGCTGGTGCGTGATACCACCCATGCTCTGGAAGTGGGGCTGAAGTTGCGCCAGAACCTCGGCGAACAGTTGACCCTGATCCTCGATGAAGACACTGCGCCGGAAAGCCTGCGGCTGCTGCAGGACAACTTCCAGACCCTGCTGAACCAAGGGCTGGAGCAAGGCGGCGAACGCACCGGCTTCAGCAAGGCCAGCAGCAACTACCAGGCTTTCCTCCAGGCCTACCGCGACAGCCCTGCGCCAGCTCGCAGCATGGGTGTCGAGCAGCCGTTGGGCGCTGCGTTCAACCAGGTGCGCACCGACCTGATCGACTCCCACCGGCAGGCCCTGGACCTTATCACCCGCAGCGAGGAGCACACCCGTGACCACGCCTTGCTGGTCAGCGGTGTGCTTGGCCTGATGGGCCTGGTGGTGCTGGTACTGGGCTTCATTACTGCGCACAACATCGCCCGGCGCTTTGGCCAGCCGATCGAGGCCTTGGCCAAGGCAGCCGACCAACTGGGTAAAGGCAACTTCGACGTCACCCTGCCAGTCACCCAAGCCACCGAGCTGAACCAGCTGACCCGCCGCTTCGGCCTGATGGCCGATGCCTTGCGCAAGCACCAGGCTACCAACGTTGACGAACTGCTGGCCGGCCAGCAACGTTTGCAGGCCGTGCTCGACAGCATCGACGATGGCCTGCTGATCATCGACCGCCAAGGCCGTCTGGAACACCTCAACCCAGTGGCGCAGCGCCAGCTGGGCTGGAACGGCAGCCGCGTGGGCAGCAGCCTGGCCGAAGCCCTGCAACGACCGGAGCTGGAGCAGCAACTGCGTCAGGTGCTGCGCGGCGGCAGCCTGGACCGGCCGCCAGACGATCTGAACATGGAAGTGGATGAAGAAAGCCGCCTGCTCACCTACAGCCTGACCCCGGTCAGCCACCCGCAGGGGCCGATCCTCGGTGCGGTAATGGTGCTGCACGATGTCACCGAGCAACGGGCCTTCGAACGCGTGCGCAGCGAGTTCGTGCTGCGCGCGTCCCACGAGCTGCGTACCCCGGTAACCGGTATGCACATGGCCTTCGGCCTGTTGCGCGAGCGGGTCAAGTTCCCGCCCGAGGCGCGTGAGAGCGACCTGCTGGAAACCATTGGCGAGGAAATGCAGCGCCTGACCCAACTGATCAACGACCTGCTCAACTTCTCGCGCTACCAGAGCGGGCTACAGAAGCTGGAGTTAGCCCCCTGCGCCATCGACGCACTGCTGGAACGTGCACAACTGCGCTTTGCCGAGCAGGCTGCGCATAAGCAAATCGAGTTGATCCAGGCGCTGGAACCGCCACTACCGCGCATCCAGGCCGATGTCGGCCAACTCGACCGGGTGCTGGACAACCTGTTGCACAATGCCATCCGCCATACTGCCAACGGCGGGTGTATCCGCCTGCACGCGCGGCGGCATGCGGAGCGGGTGATCATCAGTGTCGAAGACAACGGCGAGGGCATTGCCTATGGCCAGCAGGGGCGCATCTTCGAGCCCTTCGTGCAGGTAGGCCGCAAGAAAGGTGGTGCGGGGCTGGGCTTGGCGCTGTGCAAGGAAATCGTGCAGCTGCATGGCGGGCGCATGGGCGTGTTTTCCCGGCCGGGGCAGGGGACCCAGTTCTATATGGCGCTGCCGGTCTGATGCCAAGCTTGAACTGCGAGTCCAGTACTGGTCAGGAATCTCACAGGCCGCTGGAAATCACTCAATGCTCAACCCGCCGCGGCACCTGCCCGCGCGTTACCAGCTCGGCAAACTGGCGGGCATTCAGCGGCCGGGCAAATAGCCAGCCCTGGCCATAGTTGACCCCTTCACTGTTGAGCAGCACCGCCTGGTCCTCGCACTCGATGCCTTCAGCAATAACCCGCAAGTGCAAGTCATGGGCCATGCGAATGATATGCGGGGCGACACCGCTACTGGCAGCGTCATGCCCCAGGGCATCGATGAATGCTTTGTCGATCTTCAGGCAGTCCACCGGCAGGGTCTGCAGGTAGGCCAGGCTGCAATAGCCTGTACCGAAATCGTCGATCAGCACCTGATGCCCCACAGAGCGCAGGGCCTGCAGGTTGTCACGGGCCACCACCACATCAATCAGGCCACGCTCGGTCACCTCAAAGGCAATCTGGCTGGCCGCCACCCTGTGCAAAGCCAGCAAGCGTGCCGCCACCCGGCCAATACGCGGCACCATCACATCACAGGCTGCCAGGTTTACCGAAATGTACAGTTTAGGGTGTGAGCGCAACAGCTGGCCCAGCTGTTCAAGTACACGCTGCAACACAAAGTCGGTGATCTGGCGGATCTGCCCGGTGTTTTCTGCCAGCGGGATGAACAGGTCCGGGCTGGTCAGCGTGCCGTCCGGGCGCCGCCAGCGCACCAGTGCTTCAGCGCCTACGCAGCGCCGGCTGTCGAGCTCGAAAATGGGTTGGTAGAGCACCTGCAGCTCCCCGCGGCGCAAGGCATTCTGCAATTCCGAGCTCATCGACCGCCGTTGCAGGATCAGTTGCAGCACCAGCCAGCCAATACAGCAGGCAGCCAGCACACTGCCCGGGAACAACAGCCAGAGCATGCCGTTCATCCTTATAGGCAGGCTGGCCCGTGGAGCAATCAGCACCAGCTGGTAGTCCGGTGACTTGGTTGGCATGCGGTAGATCAGGCGGTCGCTGAGTTCGAGCAGCGACTTGTGGCTGGTCGACCAGGCCGAGGGCGGTGGCCATACCTGCGGCGGGCCCAGGACCGGGATGGCGCGGGCGCCGTTGTCCAGCACCACCACCAGGCTGCCGCCCGGGGGCAGGTCGACTACATCGGTCAGGTGCCCGCGAGAGGTGGAAACCACGAACTTGCCTCGCCCCAGCATCAGCGCGGCCAGGTTCTCGTTCGGTTCGGTCGTGGTATTCAGCCAGTAACTGTAGGTCGGCCCCTGGATGTCGGGTGCCCGCAAGGGCTCAAACGCCCGTTCATCACCGCGGTTGGAGCAGGCGACATCGCCGTCTACGTAAGCTGCTTCATAAATGAACCGCGAACTCAGGCCAACCTGCTGCAATGCCGCCAGCATCGCCGGGTTGCAGCCACGCAAGGGCTGCGCCTGCAGCAGGTCGACCCCTTCCCGCAACTGGCCAAACACCTGCTCGAGCCGATCGAGAAAGCGTTCGCCCTGGGCGTTCATCTGTTCGCTCTCGCTTTGCTTCATCTGTTGCAGGGCAATGCCGATGCTGGCGGAGAGCAAGACAGCGGCGCTGGCCAGTGCTGCCAAGGTGGCCAGCATCCAGGGGCGGTAGAAAATTTGGCGCAGCGTAGCAATGAGAGCTGACATCGAGGGCATCCAGTTGATTACTAAGGTATAGCAACTGAATCGAGAATCACCCTCACCGTTTGGCGCCTCGCTGCAGTTTGCGCAGGAACCTGCATCAGCGGCCTGGTGTCGCGAATGGGCCGCAGAGCGGCCCCGCAATCGGCAGCTCAACGCATCCGGTTGAGCACCTGCAGCATCGCCGCCGTCTGCGCATCAGGCATGCCATCGAAACGCTGCGGGCGGAAGCGCATCTGGAAGGCGGCAATTACATTGCGGGTGGCAACATCCAGCACACCGGTCTGTTCGATCGCATAGCCAAACCGCGCCAGTTCCTGCTGGTACCAGCCTACGCTCGGCGGATTGACGTTGAAATAGGCCTGTTGCCGCGCCACTGCATTGGCATCCGGCCAAACACCCAGCCCGGCATCGGCCAGGCGCTTCCACGGGAACAACGGCCCCGGGTCCAGCTTACGCAGCGGGGCAATATCGCTGTGGCCAATGATGTGCCGGGGTTCGATGTTGTTACGTTTGACGATGTCCTTGAGCAACGCGATCAGCGACTGGACCTGCGCCTCGCTGTAAGGGTGCCAGACCCGGCCATTCGGCGTATCGGTGAAGCCCGGGTTGACGATCTCGACACCAATGGACGAAGAGTTCAGCCAGGTCCGCCCCTGCCATTGGCTATCACCGGCGTGCCACGAGCGGCGGCTTTCATCCACCAGCTGGTACACCGTCGCCGGGCCGTCACCAATCAGGTAATGGCTACTGACTTCGCCATGGGTCAGCAACTCAAGAGAGCGCTCAAGGGAGGCATTGGTGTAGTGCAGGACAACGAACTGGATGCGGTTGTCCTGGTTGACCGAAGGGTGGCTGCGGTCGATGCGCAGGCCCGTCGAGCAACCGGCGACAGACAAAAGCAGGAAGGAAATCAGGGTTTTTTTTACCGTGGAAAGCACGTCAGTGGCCTCAGCGTATGAGCGCTACAGTATAACGTGCTCTCCATGGCCGCGCTTACCGTGAGTCAGCGGTTGCACATCAGCATGAATTCCAGCGCGTTGTCGCCGCTTGGGCCCTGCACATCTATTAACTGGGTCATGACCGTCACATGGCTGGCTCGCGGTACTCCGATGACTTTGGCCTGGCCATGAAGTTGCCGCTCATAGCTACTGGCATCGATAGGTGAAGCCACGCAGAAACGAGGCTCACCTGGCATGGCGGAAGGCTTGAGCAAAACCTTGTACTGGTTGTAGTAGTTGGGTTGTCCTTGCAGTTCAACGCTGCTGATCCATTGAGGGGATTGATGCAGCAGCGTGCCATCTGCGGCTACATGTGCTGTCAGGACGGTTTCCCTGGCGTGGGCGCCGGTCTGGAAGGCCAGCCCGATCATGAGCGCCACGCAGCATGCTCGAATTTTCATATTCCGGTTCCTTGTGTGGATCCACGTTGGCCAGCCACCTGCTGGCCAGGCTTGCCAGTGTCGATCCACTCACCACCAAGGACGCGGTAACTATCTACCCCTGCTCGACGCGATTGCGCCCCTGCTCTTTGGCCCGGTACAACGCTGCATCTGCACGCTTGAGCACCTGATCGCCGCGCTCGCCAGAACGGAATGCACCCAGGCCGATAGAGGTGGTGATCACCACCCGCTCGCCCTTGAAGTGGAACGGGCACGCTTCAACCGTGGCCCGCAATACCTCGGCCACCTGGGCGGCCGCTGCCGGCGAGGTCTGCGGCAACAGCAGCACGAACTCCTCGCCGCCAAAACGGGCAATGAAGTCACGGCCACGCAGGCGTTTACGCAGTTGATCCGCGACGATCTTCAGTACTTTGTCCCCGGCCAGGTGCCCATAGCTGTCGTTGATGCGCTTGAAATGGTCCAGGTCGAGGATGGCCATCGCCAGGTGGCCGCCGTTTTCCTGCCATTCGATCACTTCGCGCTCAACCTGCTCGCTCCAGGCCGCACGGTTGGGCAGCCCGGTAAGAGGGTCAAGCAGGGCTTTCTGCCGTTGCTCCTCCAGGTGCTCGCGGTAGCCGAGCGCCTCATGCTCCATGCTCGCCACCCGCTCGGACAACCCCTGCAAACGACCTGCCAGCTCTTGCTCGCGGCGATCACGCTCGTGCTTGTGTTCGTCCATGGTTACCAGCAGCCCCTCCAGCCGGTTTTCCAGGATGTGCTTGAGGCTGTCCACGTCGGCGGCACCCTGCACGCTGCTCTGCAAGCCGTCGACCTGCTCACGCAGTTGGCTATCCAGCTCGCGGGCGGCGGTGCTGTTGTCGGCGTGGCCGGCGCTGGCCTCGTGCAGGTGGCTCTGGAAACCTTCCAGGCGCTCGTTGAGCTGCTGCAGGTAGGTCTCGAATTCGTGCTGGCCGCTATCGGTGATCGCCAACATGAGCACGGCGAGGTCATCCAGCACCGGAATCAGCTCATACCAGTTCAAACCGCGGGCGACCCGCTCGCGCATTGCCAAGGCCTGGGCCTTGTGCCGCTCGGGCAGGCTGAGGTCGTCGAGCAGGCCGATCAGGGTCTGCTCGATGTGCGCCGCTACCTGACTGTAAGGGGGCTCCACTGCGTAGGGCAGGGCGTAGGGGCCGTCTTCGCCGAAGGTTTCTTCAAGTGTGCTTGTCGGTGCTGCTTCAGCCAGCGAATCGGCAGCGTCCGGCTCTGGCACTTCCTCTTTTAGCAGCTGCCGTTGCGGGGCTGGTGGCGCCTCGGCGGCATCGATCAGCGCCGGGCCCGAAGCCTCCTGCTCGGGTTCGGGCGCTGCGGCCGGCTCGGCTGCAGGGACGGGTAACGGCTGTAGCACATCCGCATCATCAGGTTGCGAGGCTTGGGCGATGCCCGCCACCGCCTGGGCCTGCACCTGGGCTGCTGGCGCAGCTGCCAGCACAAGCTCAGGCTCGCCTTGCGCGTCATCGTCACGGCTGCCGAACAAGCGTTGCAAAAAGCCGGGCCGGGCTTCATCACCCGGTTTGCCTAGGGCCGATAGCGCGCGCCCCTGCAGGCCGCTCAACTCACCCAGCAATGGCGGCAAGTCGCGTGACTGGGTAACGCCACCGTCGAGCTTCTTCGCCAGCTTTTTCAACGGCCGCGAGATATCGCTTGGCAGCGGCAAGACTTGCAGTTGGCCAACCAGCGCGGTCAGTGCATCGCTGACCTGGTTCATGCGGGTTTCACGGCGCTGTTCAGAGTCCAGCACCGCTTTCTCAAGGCGCGGAATCAACCCGGCAAGGCCGGCGTCCATGGTGTCGCTGCGGATGACCTCGCGCATTTCCTTCATGCACTGGTCCACCACCTTGTCACTGCCTTCGGCAGCCAGGGTGCTGCGCACCAGGCCGCGACGCAGCAAGTCGAGTCGAGCGTCCCAACGGCGTTCGAGTTTTTCCTGCTGCTCGATGCTTTTAAGGTATTTTTCTTTCCAGCGCTCAGCGTCTTCAGTCATGCCCGGGTCCGCAAACGGTGATGGCAATTAGCTCAAGACCGGCAGCGTATCCACAGTCAATGCATCAGGCAATCGAATCTCGACAGCAACGGGAAGGTGGTCTGAAATTGGCCGCGCCAACACCTCGACACGCTCCAGCGTGAGGCTTGGGCTGAGCAGGATATGGTCCAGGCAACGCTGCGGTCGCCAGCTGGGGAAGGTGGCTTCGACTTGTGGGGCAATCAGGCCCAGATCACGCAGCGGCGAGTGCTCCAGCAGGTCGGTGGCATGGGTGTTCATGTCGCCCATCAGCACCTGATGGCGATAACCACCAATCAGCTCACGGATGTAGCCCAACTGCAGGGCGCGGGTCTTGGCACCGAGTGCCAAATGCATCATCACCACGATCAGCGCATCTTCGCCCTCGCCAAAGCGCACCAGGATCGCGCCGCGCCCGGCAGGGCCTGGCAACGGGTGGTCTTCGAGCAACTGCGGCTTCAGGCGGCTGAGCACACCATTGCTGTGCTGGGCGAAACGCCCAAGGTTGCGGTTGAGTTGCTGGTACCAGTAGGGGAAGGCGCCAAGATGAGCCAGGTGTTCGACCTGGTTGACGTAACCCGAGCGCAGGCTGCCACCATCGGCTTCCTGCAAGGCCACCAGGTCGAAGTCGCCGAGCAACTCACCGATCTTCTGCAGGTTGCCGGCACGCCCATTGTGCGGCAGCAGATGCTGCCAGCTACGGGTCAGGTAATGCCGGTAGCGCTCGGTGCTGATACCCACCTGGATGTTGAAACTGAGCAGCCGCAGGCGACCATCCTCGGGCAGGCCAGAGGCCTGCAGGTGATGCTCGTTGACCTGCGGCTGGTGCAGGCCAATGCCACGCGTAGTTCTGAAGCGGGGCATGGGTACGCCGCTTATTTAGCGGCGCGCTCCTTGGCGATCAGTTGGTCGGCGACATTCAGCACGCCTTCCGGCCCGCCAGCGGTACCCAGGTCGAAGCGGTACTTGCCGTTGACCACCATGGCCGGTACGCCTGTGATTTCGTACTTCTTCGCCAGTTCCTTGGCCTGGTTGACCTGGCCCTTGATGGCGAACGAGTTGAAGGTAGCGAGGAACTTGTCCTTGTCCACGCCCTGGGTGGCGAGGAAATCGGCCATGTCTTTAGGGTCGGTCAGGCGCTTGCGCTGGTTCTGGATGGCATCGAACACCGCCGCGTGCACCTTGTGCTCGACGCCCATGGCCTCGAGGGTGAGGAACATCTGGCCGTGAGCATCCCACGGGCCGCCGAACATGGCTGGCACGCGCTTGAAGTTGACGTCCTTGGGCAGTTTCTCAACCCATGGGTTGATGGTCGGCTCGAAGTGGTAGCAGTGTGGGCAGCCGTACCAGAACAGCTCGACCACTTCGATCTTGCCAGGCACGGACACCGGAACAGGGTTGCTCAGCTCTAGGTATTCCTTGCCGGCGACAGGCTCGGCGGCCTGCACGGCAGTCATGCCAAATACGCTGGCAGCGACCAGCGCGGCGCTGAGAATCAGTTTACGCATGCTTTACTCCTGAGCATTCATGGGTCGCCACGACGCGACCTGCACTGAGACAGGCCGGGAAGGGCCCGGGTTCTGTAGTGTAACGGCTGCGGACTGAAAAAAGGGCAGCCAGGCCGCCCTTTCATCTTTGGCCAACAACATTAACTGAAAGTTAATGCAGCACCCGTGATGGCCTCAATGCAGGCCCTGGATGTAACTGGCCAACGCTTCGATGTCGTGGTTGCTCAACTTGCCAGCGATGGTACGCATGGTCATGGCATCGCCATCGTTGGTGCGGTTGCCTTCGCGGAAGTCTGTGAGCTGCTTGGTCACATACTGCGAGTGCTGCCCGCCCAGGTGCGGGAAGCCAGCCAGGGCAATACCCGCGCCGTTCGGCGAGTGGCAGCCAGTGCAGGCCGGCATGCCTTTTTCCAGGTCGCCACCATTGAACAGCGCACGGCCACGCTCGACCAGCTTGGGATCGGCGGCGCCCACGCTGCCTTTCTGACTGGAGAAGTAGGCGGCGATGTCGGCCAGGTCCTGGTCGCTGAACGCGGCCAGCATGCCGGTCATTTCCAGCACGGTACGCTTGCCCGACTTGATATCGTGCAGTTGTTTTTCCAGGTAGCGCTGGCCCTGGCCAGCCAGTTTGGGGAAGTTCGGTGCCAGGCTGTTGCCGTCAGGGTTGTGGCAGGCGCCACAGACGGCTGTTTTGGCCTGGCCAGCGGCGGCATCGCCTTTGATAGGTTGCGCAGCAGTGGCCGCACCTGCGACACCCAGGGTCAACAGCAGACTCACGACTAGTTTGTTCATCAGCTAATCCAACACGGCTAAGGGTGAAATGTTATGTATCGGGACTGCCGCTCATCCAAAGGATGACCAAACGGTAGTCCTCGGCACTGCAGTCCATGCACAATCCACGCGGCGGCATAGCCTTGAAACCCTGGGTCACGTGCTTCACCAGTACATCCATGCCTTGCGCCAGCCTTGGCTCCCACGCTGCCCGGTCACCCTGCTTGGGTGCCTGTGGCAACTGCCCGGTGTGACAGGCCGCACACGTGCGGTTGTACAACACCTCGGGATCCTGTGTAGCCTGTGCGCTGAAAACCGGCAGGAACATACCGACAGCAAGCAGCCATTTCGCCATGCGGAACGACCTTCAGGGTTGGGGGCCGCGCTGCGTTCTGTTGCGCGAGCTATTGTTCGACACCCCATGCCCGTTCTCCTTCGCTGGGAGAATGAGCACACAAAAACTGGGGCATTATATACTTCCGCCATCCAAACGGAAACGACACCGCTTGCCAGGCTCGGGCCTTCAGAGTCAGGCAACACCCACATCGGATATCCCATGCAAGTCAAGAACCCCATCCTCGGCCTCTGCCAGAAAGCCAAATTCGCCCTCAGCGCAGCCAAGGTCGAACAATGCCCGGACGACCAGGGTTACGAGGTGGCTTTCGCCGGCCGCTCCAACGCCGGCAAATCCAGCGCCCTCAACACCCTGACTCATGCCAGCCTGGCGCGTACCTCGAAAACTCCCGGCCGCACCCAACTGTTGAATTTCTTCAGTCTGGACGATGAACGGCGTTTGGTCGACCTGCCGGGCTACGGTTATGCAAAAGTACCGATCCCGCTCAAGCAGCACTGGCAGAAACACCTGGAAGCCTACCTGGGCAGCCGTGAGTGCCTGCGTGGCGTGATCCTGATGATGGATGTGCGCCACCCGATGACCGACTTCGACAAAATGATGCTCGACTGGGCCAAGGCCAGCAGCATGCCGATGCACATCCTGCTGACCAAGGCCGACAAGCTGACCCACGGCGCGGGCAAGAACACCCTGCTGAAGGTGCAGTCGGAAATCAGAAAGGGCTGGGGCGATGGCGTGACCATCCAGCTGTTCTCGGCGCCCAAGCGCCTGGGTGTGGAAGACGCCTATCGGGTACTGGCGGACTGGATGGAGCTGGAAGACAAGCCAGCCGCCTGAAGCCTGCACCGTCCTGCTTTTGTGGGAGCGGCCACAAGGCCGCGCCCACAAGGGGTGCTGCAGCGGCAGAGCCAAATTCCGGGCAAAAAAAACCCCGGACTTCGTATGGGGAGGGGGAAGTTCGGGGTCCAAGTCCGGACCGCTAGGGCGGGGTCCAGATATCTGCCAACACTTAACACAACATAGGAGCATCGAAGGGCTTCACCAGCCATTCAGTTACTCTGAGTTCCGGTTCACCGGTTTAGTTCCGAAGCCCTGAAAACTATTTGCGATAGTTTCATGAAACTTCAGCACCAATGGCACTGAGCGGTGCCAGGATCCGCATCCCTACGTCGCAGATCCTACACAGCTTACCCCGCTCAATCAGTGAGCTTCGTCCCAATTCGCACCAATTCCTGCCTCCACCAGCAGCGGTACATCCAGCTGCGCAGCCCGGCTCATGTGCTGGCGAATTTCATCTTTCACCTGCTGAACCAGGTCCTCACGCACTTCCAGCACCAGTTCGTCGTGTACCTGCAGGATCACCCGCGCATCCAGACCGCTCTCGCTCAGCCAGTTATCCACATTGACCATGGCTCGCTTGATGATGTCGGCCGCGGTGCCCTGCATCGGCGCGTTGATCGCTGTGCGCTCGGCGCCTTTGCGCAGGGCCGGGTTCTTGGCGTTGATGTCTGGCAGGTACAGGCGGCGGCCGAACAGGGTTTCGACAAAGCCTTGCTCTGCCGCCTGGGCGCGGGTGCGCTCCATGTAGGCCAGTACGCCTGGGTAGCGGGCAAAGTAACGGTCGATGTAGTCCTGCGACTGCTTGCGGTCGACGCCGATCTGCTTGGCCAGGCCAAACGCGCTCATGCCGTAGATCAGGCCGAAGTTGATGGCCTTGGCACTGCGGCGCTGGTCGGTGGTGACGTCTTCCAGGGCCACGCCAAACACTTCCGCCGCCGTGGCGCGGTGCACGTCAAGGTCGTTGCGGAAGGCATGCAGCAAGCCTTCGTCCTTGGCCAGGTGGGCCATGATGCGCAGCTCGATCTGCGAGTAGTCCGCCGCCAGCAGCTTGTAGCCCGGGCTGGCAATGAACGCCTGGCGAATGCGCCGGCCTTCGGCAGTGCGGATCGGGATGTTCTGCAAGTTCGGGTCGCTCGACGACAGCCGGCCGGTGGCCGCCACCGCCTGCTGGTACGAGGTATGGATACGCCCGGTGCGTGGGTTGATCTGCCCTGGCAGCTTGTCGGTGTAGGTGCTCTTGAGCTTGCTCAGGCTGCGGTACTGCATCAGCACCTCAGGCAGCGGGTAGCCTTGCTCGGCCAGCTCGTCGAGCACCGCTTCGGCAGTGGAGGGCTGCCCCTTGGCGGTCTTGCTCAACACCGGCATGCCCAGCTTGTCGTAAAGGATCGCGCCCAGCTGCTTGGGCGAGCCGAGGTTGAACGTTTCACCGGCCAGTGCGTAGGCACGCTGTTCCAGTTCGGCCATCTTCACGCCCAGCTCACCGCTCTGTACGTGCAGCAGCGCGGCATCCACCAACGCACCCTGGCGCTCGATCTTGGCCAGCACCGGCACCAGCGGCATCTCGATGTCCATCAGCACAGGCTGCACGCTTGGCGTCTGCGCCAGGCGCGCCTGCAGCGCGTGGTGCAGGCGCAGGGTGATGTCGGCGTCTTCGGCAGCGTAGGGGCCGGCCTTGTCCAGGTTGATCTGATTGAAGGTCAGCTGCTTGGCGCCCTTGCCGGCGATATCCTCGAAGGCGATGGTAGTGTGGTCGAGGTACTTCTGCGCCAGGCTGTCCATGTCATGACGGGTGGCGGTGGAGTTCAGCACGTACGACTCAAGCATGGTGTCATAGGCCACACCGCGCATCTCGATGGCTGGCGAGCCGTTGGCGAGGATGTTGATATCGTACTTGGCGTTCTGCCCGACCTTGGCCTTGGCCGGGTCTTCCAGCAGTGGCTTCAGCGCCAGCAGCACGGCCTCGCGGTCCAGCTGGGCCGGCGCGCCTTCGTAGTCGTGGGCCAGCGGCACATAAGCCGCTTCATGCGGCTCGACCGCGAACGACAGGCCCACAAGCTGCGCCTGCTGGGCGTCCAGGCCGGTGGTCTCGGTATCGAAGGCGAACAGCGGTGCCTGGCGCAGCTTCTCCAGCCAGGCGTCGAAACGGGCCTGGTCGAGGATGGTTTCGTACTTCGGCTCGACATTGGCCACCGGCTCGTCAGCCACCGGGGCGACAACATCGCCAGCCTTGCTCGCCTCGCGCTGCACCTCGGCGACCCAGCTCTTGAACTCCATTTCGGTGTACAGCGCCAGCAACGCCTCGCGGTCCGGCTCACCGCAAACCAGCGCTTCGACCTCGACATCCAGCGGCACATCGCACTTGATGGTGGCCAGTTCGTAAGACAGGAACGCCGAGTCACGGTGCTCCTCAAGCTTGGCCGGCAGGGTCTTGGCGCCGCGGATGGCCAGGGTCGGGACCTTGTCGAGGTTGGCGTACAGGTCACTGAGGCCACCGCCGATACCGGTCAGCAGGCCGACTGCGGTCTTTTCGCCTACGCCCGGCACGCCGGGGATGTTGTCGACCTTGTCGCCCATCAGGGCGAGGAAGTCGATGATGTGTTCCGGGCCGACGCCGAACTTCTCGTGCACGCCGGCAACGTCCATCACGCTGCCGGTCATGGTGTTGACCAGGGTCACATGGCCGTCCACCAGCTGCGCCATGTCCTTGTCGCCGGTCGAGATGATCACCGGGCGGCCCTGGGTGGCACTGCTGCGCGCCAGGGTACCGATCACGTCATCGGCCTCGACGCCTTCGACGCACAGCAGCGGGTAGCCCAGCGCCTTGACGCTGGCGTGCAGCGGCTCGACCTGCACCCGCAGGTCGTCGGGCATGCTTGGGCGGTTGGCCTTGTACTCGGCGAACATCGCATCACGGAAAGTGCCGCCCTTGGCATCGAACACCACCGCGAACAGGCTGTCGGGGTATTGCTTGCGCAGGCTCTTGAGCATGTTCAGCACCCCCTTTACCGCGCCGGTCGGCATGCCCTTGGAGGTGGTCAGCGGCGGCAGCGCGTGGAAGGCGCGGTACAGGTAGGAGGAACCGTCCACCAGGACGAGGGGCGCTTGGCTCATGAGCAGAATCAACCTTTTCGACGGGTCCGGCGCTAGAATAGCCAGAATCATTGACGACAAAGGGACTAGGTTATCATGCGTACACTCAATCGCCTGTTACTGCTCGGCCTGTTGGCAACCACGCCAGTCGTCACCCTGGCGGCGGACGACGCCCCCTCGGCCGATCCCGAGGTGACCATTCGCACGGAAGGCGACAAGACCATCCAGGAATACCGGCAGAACGGCTTCCTGTATGCAATCAAGATCACGCCGAAAAACGGCAAGCCTTATTTCCTGGTACGCGCCGATGGCACCGATGCCAATTTCATTCGATCCGACCAGCCGGACATGCTGATTCCGTCCTGGAAGATCTTCGAGTGGTAATCTGACGCGCGCACCGTTCACATCAACCCGGCACTTCCCGGCGGAAGTGCCCGTATGGGCAATTTTTCATCATGTCAGTCTTCACCCCCGTGACCCGGCCTGAGCTGGAAACCTTTCTGGCGCCGTACGAGCTGGGCCGTCTGCTCGACTTCCAGGGCATTGCCGCCGGCACCGAGAACAGCAATTTCTTCGTCAGCCTCGAACAGGGGGAGTTCGTCCTGACGCTGATCGAGCGTGGGCCCAGCGAGGACATGCCGTTCTTCATCGAGCTGCTCGATACCCTGCACGCGGCCGACATGCCGGTGCCGTACGCCATTCGTGACCGCGACGGCAACGGCCTGCGCGAGCTGTGCGGCAAGCCGGCGCTGCTGCAGCCGCGGCTGTCGGGCAAACACATCAAGGCCCCCAACGCCCAGCACTGCGCCCAGGTGGGCGAGCTGCTGGCGCACATCCACCTGGCCACCCGCGAGCACATCATCGAGCGCCGCACCGACCGTGGCCTGGACTGGATGCTGGCCTCGGGTGCCGAACTGCTGCCACGCCTGACTGCCGAGCAAGCCGCACTGCTGCAGCCAGCGCTGGACGAAATCAGCGCGCACAAGGCGCAGATCCTGGCTTTGCCAAGGGCCAACCTGCACGCCGACCTGTTCCGCGACAACGTGATGTTCGAAGGCACCCACCTGACCGGCGTGATCGACTTCTACAACGCCTGCTCGGGGCCGATGCTGTATGACATCGCCATCACCGTGAACGACTGGTGCCTGGATGAACACGGTGCAGTCGATGTGCCGCGCGCCCAGGCACTGCTGGCGGCCTATGCGGCGCTGCGGCCGTTCACTGCGGCTGAAGCCGAGCTGTGGCCGGAGATGTTGCGGGTAGGGTGTGTGCGCTTCTGGCTGTCGCGCCTGATTGCGGCGGAATCGTTTGCCGGGATGGATGTGATGATCCATGACCCGAGCGAGTTCGAAGTGCGCCTGGCACAGCGCCAGCAGGTGGCTTTGCACTTGCCGTTCGCCCTCTAGCCCTTCTTCTGCCTCTTCGCGGGCACGCCCGCTCCCACAGGTACAACGACAACCTTGAGGTCTGTGTTATCCCTGTAGGAGCGGGCATGCCCGCGAAGAGGCCGGAACAGGCTTACAGCTGCTCCAGGCACCCAGCAAGGTCGCCACCCAGCTTCTCCAGCAAGCGCTCGTAGCCCTTGCCATCCACCGGGTCGGTACCGCCTAGTGCATCCAGCTCGGCCAGGCGCACCGGTAGCCCGGCAGTCAACGTCTCGGCCAAGCGCGGGCGCAGTGGCGGCTCGCTGAACACACAGGTCTTGCCCACTTCCTGCAGACGCTTGCGCATGGCGGCCACATGCTGAGCCCCTGGCTGCACCTCGGACGCCACGCTGAACACGCCAGTGTGCTTCAAGCCGTATTCCGCCTCGAAGTAGTCGAACGCTTCGTGGAACACGAAGTACGGCTTGTCTGCAATACCGGCCACCCGCGCCTTGATACGCCCGTCCAATGCGTCCAGGCGCGCCTCGAATGCCTTCAGGTTGCTCTGGTAACGCGCCGCATTGGCCGAGTCGACCTGGGCCAGGTCTGCCGCCATTTTCGCAGCGATTACCCGCGCATTGACCGACGATAGCCACAGGTGCGCATCCAGGCTGCCTGGGCGGTGGTCGTGGTCATGGTCGTCGTGGTCCGCTTCCTCGTGGGAATGGCTGTCCTCGCCAAAGTGGCGCAGCTTCATGCCTGGCAGCGACTGCACTGCCACGCTGGCCTTGCTACGGCTGCCCAGTACGCGTGGCAGGAAGTTCTCCATATCCGGGCCGATCCAGTACAGCAGGTCGGCATCGCCTACCCGCCGTACGTCTGACGGGCGCAGCGCGTAGTGGTGTGGCGAAGCGCCTGGTGGCAGCAACACTTCCGGGCTGCCGACACCCTCCTGAACGGCGGCGGCAATCTGTTGCAGGGGCTTGATACTGGTCAGCACACGCACGTCGGCCTGGGCGGAAAATGCGATGAAAGCGACAAACAGAGCTAGGAATCGGGACACGGTGGATACTCGAGTCGTCAGAAACAGGTAACATAATAACGTCTCCATCCAGAACCGTCGCTGCCCATGTCCATCACGCCGCTGGCCAACCGTCCTCACGATCATTCCCATTGCGTACACAGCGCATTGGCTGAAGCCGACGCCTTGTGCACCCGCCAGGGCCTGCGCCTTACCGCGCTGCGCCGCCGTGTGCTGGAGCTGGTGTGGCAAAGCCACAAGCCGCTGGGTGCCTACGACATCCTCGCCGTGCTCAGCGAGCAGGACGGCCGCCGCGCTGCGCCGCCTACGGTGTACCGCGCGCTGGACTTCCTGCTGGAAAACGGCCTGGTGCACCGCATCGCCTCCCTCAACGCCTTCATTGGCTGCAGCCACCCCGAGCACGTGCACCAGGGCCAGTTCCTGATCTGCCGGGCCTGCCATGTGGCCATCGAGCTGGAGCAGGACAGCATCAGCGATGCCATCATCAACAGCGCCAAGGGCGTTGGCTTCGCGGTCGAGACCCAGACGGTGGAAGTGGTCGGGCTGTGCAGCAACTGCCGGAGCGCGGCATGAGCGACGCACTGATCCGCCTGGAGCAGGTCGGCGTCACCTTTGGCGGCGAGGCGGTGCTCGACAGCATCGACCTGTCGGTCGCACCGGGCCAGATCGTCACCCTGATCGGCCCCAACGGAGCGGGCAAGACTACCCTGGTGCGCGCCGTACTCGGGTTGCTCAAGCCGCACCGCGGCAAGGTGTGGCGCAAGCCAAAGCTGCGCATTGGCTACATGCCGCAAAAGATTCAGGTCGATGCCACGCTGCCACTGTCGGTGCTGCGCTTTTTGCGCCTGGTGCCCGGGGTAGACCGCGCGGCAGCCTTGTCGGCGCTGCAGGAAGTGGGCGCCGAACAGGTCATCGACAGCCCGATCCAGACCATTTCCGGCGGTGAGATGCAGCGTGTGCTGCTGGCCCGCGCGCTGCTGCGCGAGCCCCAGCTACTGGTACTCGACGAGCCGGTACAAGGTGTGGACGTGGTCGGCCAGACCGAGCTGTACAACCTCATCACCCGCCTGCGCGACCGCCACGGTTGCGGCGTACTGATGGTTTCCCACGACCTTCACCTGGTCATGAGCGCCACCGACCAGGTGGTGTGCCTGAACCGCCACGTGTGCTGTTCGGGCCACCCCGAGCAGGTCAGCGGCGACCCGGCGTTCGTCGAACTGTTCGGCCAGACTGCCCCCAGCCTGGCCATCTACCACCATCATCACGACCACAGCCACGACCTGCACGGCTCGGTGGTCGCCCCTGGCACCCATGTTCACGGAGAGCACTGCAAGCATGGCTGATTTTCTTCTCTACGCCCTGCTTGCCGGTTTGTCCCTGGCGCTGGTGGCCGGCCCACTGGGTTCTTTCGTGGTCTGGCGGCGCATGGCCTATTTTGGCGACACCCTGTCCCACGCGGCCTTGCTCGGCGTGGCCCTGGGCTTTGCCCTGGATGTCAGCCCTGCGCTGGCGGTAACCGTGGGCTGCCTGCTGCTGGCAATCCTGCTGGTGACCTTGCAACAGCGCCAACCGCTGGCTTCCGACACCCTGCTCGGCATCCTCGCCCCCAGCACCTTGTCGCTGGGCCTGGTGGTACTGAGCTTCATGCATGACGTACGCATCGACCTGATGGCCTACCTGTTCGGCGACCTGCTGGCCATCAGCACCACCGACCTGGCCTGGATCCTGGGCGGCAGTGCGCTGGTCCTGCTGCTGCTCGCCGCGCTGTGGCGGCCATTGCTGGCAGTTACCGTGCACGAAGAGCTGGCCATGGTCGAAGGCCTGCCCGTGGCCGGCCTGCGCATGGCGCTGATGCTGCTGATCGCGGTGGTGATCGCCGTGGCCATGAAGATCGTCGGCGTGTTGCTGATCACCTCGCTGCTGATCATCCCCGCCGCTGCGGCGCAGCGTCACGCCCGCTCGCCCGAGCAAATGGCCCTGGGCGCCAGCCTGCTGGGCGTCACCGCAGTCTGCGGCGGCCTGGCCATGTCCTGGTTCAAGGACACCCCCGCCGGGCCATCGATCGTGGTCTGCGCGGCGGTGCTATTCTTGCTGAGCCTGGCCCTGCCGAAACGCTGAAAAGCAGGGCGTGTGCAGGCACGCCTTGCAACCTTTTGCCGGGTAAAGGGTCTGTAAGACCTGTTTTCGAGCGTGCGCACCTGGGTGTAGACTTGCTCGCTTTTTGCGCAAATAGAGAGTCGCAGGAATGAAGCCGTTTGCCTCCCGTTATCTGCTTGTTGCCGCGTTTTCCCTGTTCCTGGCCGCCTGTTCCAGCGCGCCGGTCGAACAGGCCGCCGTACCTGCCCAAGCCGATGCCTGGCAGCAGTTGCAACAGAACATCGCCAGCAACGAGCTGGCCACCGCCGAAGACCAGCTGGCTGCCTTGCAGGCCCAGTCGCCGGATGACGCGCGCCTGGAGCAATACCAGCGCCAGCTGGCCGAAGCCTACCTGCGGCGCAGCCAGATCGTGCTGCAGAAGGGCGACGTGAACGCGGCGGCCACCGCCCTGGCCCGCGCCCGTGCGCTGATGCCGCAGGCGCCGGCGGTGACCGGTGGCGATGCCGTGACCCAGGCGCGCAAGGCCGAACTGGAAAAGGCTGAAGCGGCATTGAAGGCGGCTGAAGCCAAGCCCAAGGCGCGCATCATCGACCCAACCGCGCCAAGCACTGTGGTGGCCCTGAAAACCACCGACAGCCGTGCGCTGCGCCGCCAGCTCGATGAGATTGCCGCCGATGTGGTGAGCTACCAGTGCGACGTGGTGTTCCAGGTGCCGCGCACCGAGGATGCGCCATGGCTGAAAACCTTGCTGGAGAAGCGCGTGCGCAAGATCGACAGCGGGTTTGAGCTGAAGCAGAAGCATGAAATTCAGCGTTCGCTGCCGGCACAGGTGGTTCTGGTCCCGCATCAGCAGTAAAAGCTTCGCGGGTAAACCCGCTCCCACAGGGATAGCACAGGTTTCGAGGTCGGTGCTGTACCTGTGGGAGCGGGTTTACCCGCGAAAGGGCCCTATCAGGCGGGAACAGATTCCGCAGCCACCTCACGCTCCCAAACCCGATGCCCCTCTACCGCTTTGACAAAGGCATCCATCACCTTCCGCTCATCCCCCAGCAACAACCCCTTGTCCTCCTTGAGCCCCAGCGCTTTCACCAATTCCTTGGTCAACACCAACGCCTTCAGGTGCTTGTAGCCTTCGAGCAGAAAGTGCTTGGCCAACCCGCTGGCCGCCAAGGCTTCCGTTGAAGCCTTGCCTCCAGGCACGACAATCCCGTCAAACATGATCGACGGCATCCCCTCCATCGACGCATCCACCGGCAACTGCTTGCCATCCGCTGCCTTCACCGGCGCCGAGGTCGGCCCCAGCAGCATGGGTCGTGCGCTGTGCGCCTCCAGCGCCTTCACCAGCTTATCAACGCTCGCTGCATCCACGCCGTCGGCCACCAACACTGCAATCTTGCGGCCTTTGATCCCTACCGAACCGGGGTGGTTCATCTGGCTCAAGGCCTTGGACTGCGCCAGCTTGCTGCCCTTCACCTTGACTGTCCCCTGCTTGGGTGCAGGCAGGCCCAAGTTTGCTGCTACTGCCGCGGCCAGCTTCAGGTCGATGTTGGCGAGGATCTCGTTTACCTCCCGCTGGCGGATGCTTTCCCGTTCCACCTTGCCCAGTTCGAAGCTGTAGGCCTTGATGATGTGCTGCTGCTCGGCCGGGCTCATGCTCTGGAAGAACAGTCGCGCCTGCGAGAAGTGATCACCGAACGACTCGCTGCGCTGGCGAATCTTGTGCGCATCGATGCGCTCCTGATAACTCTCGAAGCCGCCATCCTGTGCCGCTGCCGGCGTCTCCTTGGGCCAGCCGCCATCGATGGAATTGGGCTCGTACGAAGCGCGGCCCTTGTCGATGGTCATGCGGTGCATGGCGTCGCGCTGGCTGCTGTGGTTCGGCGCCACAGGGCGGTTGATCGGGATCTCATGGAAGTTGGGGCCACCGAGGCGGCTGATCTGGGTATCGGTGTAAGAGAACAAACGGCCCTGCAGCAACGGGTCGTTGGTGAAATCGATGCCAGGCACGATGTGCCCGGGGCAGAAGGCCACTTGCTCGGTCTCGGCGAAAAAGTTGTCCGGGTTGCGGTTGAGCACCATTTTGCCCAACTTGGTGACCGGTACCAGCTCCTCGGGAATCAGCTTGGTCGGATCGAGCAGGTCGAAGTCGAACTTGTGTTCATCGGCCTCAGGCACGATCTGCACACCCAACTCCCATTCCGGGTAGTCACCTGTCTCGATCGCTTCCCATAGGTCGCGCCGGTGGTAGTCGGTGTCCTTGCCGGCCAACTTCTGCGCTTCGTCCCACAACACCGAATGCACGCCCTGGCGCGGCTTCCAGTGGAACTTGACGAAACTGGCCACGCCCTCGGCATTGATCAGGCGGAAGGTATGCACGCCAAAGCCTTCCATCATCCGCAGGCTGCGCGGGATGGCCCTATCGGACATGGCCCAGATCACCATATGCGCCGACTCCGGTACCAGCGAAACGAAGTCCCAGAAGGTGTCATGGGCCGAGCCGCCAGTGGGCATTTCGTTGTGCGGTTCAGGCTTCACCGCATGCACGAAGTCCGGGAACTTGATGGCATCCTGGATGAAGAACACCGGCATGTTGTTGCCGACCAGGTCAAAATTGCCTTCATCGGTGTAGAACTTGACGGCAAAGCCGCGCACGTCACGCACCGTATCGCCAGACCCTCGCGGACCCTGCACTGTGGAAAAGCGCACGAATACCGGGGTGATCTTCTCTGGGTCTTGCAGGAAGCCGGCCTTGGTCAGTTCGGCATGGCAGCCGTAGCTCTGGAAGTAACCGTGCGCCCCGGTGCCGCGGGCATGCACGATGCGCTCAGGGATGCGCTCGTGGTCAAAGTGGGTGATCTTCTCGCGCATGATGAAGTCTTCAAGCAGCGACGGCCCGCGCGCACCGGCCTTGAGGCTGTTCTGGTTGTCGGCCACCTTCACCCCTTGGTTGGTGCGTAGCGCCTGCCCGGTGGCGTCGCTGCGGAAGGCCTCCAGACTCTGCAGCTTGGCATTGGTGTTGGCCCGGTCCGGGGTCTGGGTGCCGGCGGCTTCACTGTGCTTTGGCGCGTCCGTGTTCTTGCTGGGCATGGTCGGCTCTCCTCATCAGTCTTCAGGCGTGCCCGTTGCGGGCTTGTGCAAGTAGTGACCGGGAGGCTTTGCCGAGCGTTCAATCAGGATTACCGGTTGTCGCGATATGCCCGAAGGATTGGTGCATTACGAAATAAATGCTAAGAACAGCTATGGGAAAAGGCTAAAATGCGCGACCCCAGCTAACCGCTGACCCAAATTCCATGCGCCCCACAAGGTTCGCTACGTGATCGAGTTCCAACAGGTACATAAAACCTACCGCGTTGCCGGTAGGGAAATCCCCGCACTGAATCCGACCAGCCTGACCATCGAAGATGGCCAGGTGTTCGGCCTGATCGGCCATTCCGGCGCCGGCAAAAGCACCATGCTGCGCCTGATCAACCGCCTGGAAGAGCCTTCCGGCGGCAAGATCATCGTCGACGGCGAAGACGTCACCGCATTCAACGCCAACCAGTTGCGCGGCTTCCGTCAGCAGGTCGGGATGATCTTCCAGCACTTCAACTTGCTGGCTTCCAAGACCGTCGCCGATAACGTCGCCCTGCCACTGACCCTGGCCGGCGAGTTGTCGCGCAGTGAAATCGACAAGCGCGTCACCGAACTGCTGGCCCGCGTTGGCCTGTCGGACCACGCCAAGAAGTACCCGGCACAGCTGTCTGGCGGCCAGAAGCAGCGTGTGGGCATCGCCCGCGCCCTGTCCACCAACCCGAAGATCCTGCTGTGCGACGAGGCCACCAGTGCCCTCGACCCGCAAACCACGGCCTCGGTCCTGCAATTGCTGGCCGAGATCAACCGTGAGCTGAAGTTGACCATTGTGCTGATCACCCACGAGATGGATGTAATCCGCCGGGTCTGCGACCGCGTAGCGGTGATGGACGCCGGGCAGATCGTCGAGCAAGGCTCGGTGGCCGAAGTGTTCCTGCACCCGCAGCACGCCACCACCAAGCGCTTCGTCCAGGAAGACGAGCAGGTTGACGAAGGCGAGCAGCGCGACGACTTCGCCCACGTACCGGGCCGCATCGTGCGCCTGACCTTCCAGGGCGACGCCACCTACGCGCCGCTGCTGGGCACCGTGGCCCGTGAAACCGGTGTGGACTACAGCATCCTCGCCGGGCGTATCGACCGTATCAAGGATGTCCCCTATGGCCAGCTCACCCTCGCCCTGATCGGCGGTGACATGGAAGCGGCGTTCGCCCGCTTCAAGGCAGCTGACGTACATATGGAGGTACTGCGTTGATGGACGCCCTGAATTTCTTCGCCAACGTCGACTGGGCCGAAATCTGGCTGGCCACCATCGACACCATGATCATGCTGTTCGGCTCGCTGTTCTTCACCGTGCTGCTGGGCCTGCCGCTGGGCGTGCTGCTGTTCCTCTGCGGGCCGAAGCAGATGTTCGAACAGAAGGGCGTGTACGCGCTGCTGTCGCTGGTGGTGAACATCCTGCGCTCGTTGCCGTTCATCATCCTGCTGATCGTGATGATCCCGTTCACCGTGCTGATCACCGGCACCTCGCTGGGCGTTGCCGGTGCCATCCCGCCGCTGGTGGTGGGTGCCACGCCGTTCTTCGCGCGCCTGGTGGAAACCGCCCTGCGTGAAGTGGACCGCGGCATCATCGAAGCCACCCAGTCGATGGGTGCCACCACCCGCCAGATCATCACCAGCGCCCTGCTGCCGGAGGCCCGTCCGGGCATCTTCGCGGCCATTACCGTAACCGCAATCACCCTGGTTTCGTACACCGCCATGGCCGGTGTGGTTGGCGCCGGCGGCCTGGGCGACCTGGCCATCCGCTTCGGTTACCAGCGTTTCCAGACCGATGTGATGGTGGTGACCGTGGTCCTGCTGCTGGTACTGGTTCAAGTGCTGCAGAGCGTGGGCGACAAACTGGTCGTGCATTTTTCCCGTAAGTAACCCCAATGGGGTCGGCCCGGCCGACCCGTTCGGGGGCCGTCGCGGCCCTCACAAGGAGTGATCAATGAAGAAGCTGCTTGCTGTCGCTGCCGCTGTTGCGGCCTTCTCGGCCCACGCCGATACCCTGACCGTTGCCGCCACCCCGGTGCCGCACGCCGAGATCCTCAACTTCGTCAAACCGCAGTTGGCGAAAGAGGGCGTGGAGCTGAAGGTCAAGGAATTCACCGACTACATCCAGCCGAACGTGCAGGTGGCCGAAAAGCGCCTGGACGCCAACTTCTTCCAGCACCAGCCATACCTGGATGAGTTCAACAAGGCCAAGGGCACCAACCTGGTGAGCGTGGCCGGCGTGCACATCGAGCCGCTGGGCGTGTACTCGGCCAAGATCAAGAAACTCGACGAGCTGTCCTCCGGTGCCACCGTGGTCATCCCCAACGACGCCACCAACGGCGGCCGCGCCCTGCTGCTGCTGGACAAAGCCGGTGTGATCAAGCTGAAGGACAACAAGAACATCCTGTCGACCGTGAAGGATGTTGCCGAGAACCCGAAAGGCCTGAAGTTCCGTGAGCTGGAAGCCGCCACCATCCCGCGTGTGCTGACCCAGGTCGATGCGGCCCTGATCAATACCAACTACGCGCTGGAAGCCAAGCTGAACCCGGAAAAAGACGCCCTGGTCATCGAAGGCAGCGACTCGCCTTACGTGAACATCCTGGTTGCCCGCCCGGACAACAAGGACTCGGAAGACATGAAGAAGCTGGCAGCTGCACTGCACTCGCCTGAGGTGAAGCAGTTCATCAACGAGAAGTACAAAGGCGCTGTGGTTCCGGCGTTCTAAGCCGAACAATCGCGCTGGATTCTTCGCGGGTAAACCCGCTCCCACAGGGATAGCACAAGCCTCGCAGGCAGTGCCGTACCTGTGGGAGCG
>NZ_JBDJLK010000053.1:0-38536 GCF_039673335.1 Pseudomonas sp. TWI929 | reverse complement strand
GGTGAACCCGCTCCTACAATGGCCGGCGATACGCTAGCGATGTAGGAGCGGGTTCACCCGCGAAGAGGCCAGCACAGGCAACATCAAAACTTGGGAAACAACCCATTCCCACACCGGGAACAAAACGCCGCCCCATGCTCATGGGTCTTCTTGTGGCAAGTCGGGCAATCATGCTGCAACTGTTCCCCGCGCATGGCATTGGCCAGTTCGGCCGTAAAGATCCCGGTCGGCACGGCAATGATCGAGTAACCGGTAATCATCACCAGCGAAGACAGCACTTGCCCCAGCGGCGTCTTCGGCACGATGTCGCCAAAGCCCACCGTCGTCAGGGTAACAATGGCCCAGTAGATGCCCTTGGGAATGCTGGTAAAGCCATGCTCCGGCCCTTCGATCACATACATCAGCGTGCCGAACACCGTCACCAGGGTCGATACCGTCACCAGGAACACGATGATCTTCTGCTTGCTGCCGCGCAGCGCCTCCATCAGGTAATGGGCCTGCTTGAGGTATGGGCTGAGCTTGAGCACGCGGAAAATGCGCAGCATCCGGATCACCCGGATGATCAGCAGGTACTGGGCATCGCTGTAGTACAACGCGATGATCCCCGGCACGATCGCCAGCAGGTCGACCAGGCCATAGAAGCTGAAGGCGTAGCGCAGCGGCTTGGGCGAGCAGTACAGGCGGGTGAGGTACTCGGCCAGGAAGATCGCGGTAAAGCCCCATTCGATTCCCGCCAACAGGCCGGCGTAGCCCTGATGCACCTCGTCGATGCTGTCGAGGATGACCGTGACCAGGCTGGCCAGGATGATCAGCAGGAGGATCTTGTCGAAGCACCGGCCGGCTACGGTGTCGGTCTGGAAGACCATGATGTAGAGGCGTTCGCGTAAGGATTGCGCGGTGTGCATGGTTTGTGTTCCGAGTGCGTAAGCAGCAAGCCTAGAAGGTCACTGCGTTTGCCTGCAACAAGTGCAACTGGCAAAAGTGCCAGTTTTCGAGACGTGTGTGCAGGCCGCAACATGACATCGATTGAAGGTAGAGGCGGACTTGGTCATGAAGATAGCAGCTGAACAGCGGGGACTGGCGCAACAGGTGCTGTCGTATACAGCCTATGGACATTTGCCGGCAAGGGTGACCGCCAGGCTGGGGTTCAATGGCGAGATGCGCGATAGTGTCATGCAAGCCTATGCGTTGGGCAATGGTCATCGCTTCTATCGCCCTGCGTTGATGCGGTTTCTAAACCCGGATGCGATGAGTCCGTTTGGTCGGGGTGGGGTGAACGCTTACTGTTACTGTGAGGGGGATCCGATAAACAACGCGGATCCGTCTGGCCGAATGAAAGCAGTCTCTGGCGCAATGAAATTGAACAAGGTGCCCCGTCAGCCCATCACTTCGCTTGAGGCTTTTCCTAATGAGCTCATCAGCAGAATTGTCGATCACTTGCCCGTGGAAAGCGTGCACAAGTTTGCTCAGACTTCCTCGCGGATGTACGACATCGCAATGGATGTTCCCCTGCGTCAGCGGCAGGCATTCGATCAGATAATCGCCGAGCGTCCATTGTCGCGAGAGCAGATGGTCGAAGTTGCTCTTATCGCAAGTGGGGACGCACGGCTTCCTGCAAGAGTGCTGATCGGAGCAGGCATTGCTAGAAGTAATGTCGACAAGGCTCTGCTTAATCCTGATCAAGCTGTAACGCAGGCAAGCTTGATCAGAATTGATAATGACCGCAGAGCACAACTAGTTGAGGCGACAAGAGGTCCTTTGCCCTGGCCTTTCAACTGGATTTCTATCGAGTAGGCAAGGGCGTGCTCAGTCTCTCAGTTGTATCTCAACGTTTCGCTGTTTCACCAGTCTTTGGTGAGTACCCAGATGCATCAGCCAGCAGGCGACCACGAACGGTGCGGTAAGTGCAGCCACCGGCAGTAGCTTGAACAACGGTTGTAACATCAGGGCCAGGGCAATGGCCAGCAGCGTTACCCAAGGTTTTTCGCCTTGTCGGCTGAAGGCCAGTGCCGCCAGCGCAGCGTTGAAACCATACAGGCCCAGCCACGCAGCCTGCGCCTGGTCAGCAATCAACGCCACGCCACCACCGATGGCCGAGCCGATCACCGCCCACATCGCCGCATAGGGGTTGGCGATGAACATGCCGACGATGATCAGCAAGCCGGCCAGGGGCTGGTCGAGCAGGAAGATCTGGCCTACGCCACGCGCCAGGGCGTACAGCGGGTCGGCTTCGACGAAGCCGCTGGGCGAGGGGCTGGCGAGCAGCAGGGTGGCCCAGCCCAGCAGCACGAACGGTGCGGTGTAGGCGACCAGCAGCTTGCCGCCGCGCTTGCGCCATTGGTGGGTGATGATGCTGGACAGGCCGCCGGCGGCGATGATCAGTGGCGGCAGGATGGCCGACCAAGGCAGCACGGCGCTGATCAGGATGCCGATGAGTACGCCGTTGTAGCAGTACAGCCCGGCCTGGCGGTCGGCCCGGTCATAGCCGCGTTGTTGTGCAGTCAGCAGGCCGGCAAGAGCGCCGAGCAGGGCGCCGCCGACCAAGCTGGGGGCGGTCAGCAGGATGGCCAGCAGGCAGCACAGGCCGCACAGGGGGTTGCGCAGCAGCAGCACCTGGCTGAAACCGTTGAGTAACGCCGTGGCCCAATCGGGGCACGGGTTGACGAAATTTTTGGTGTACATGGGGCAGTCAGTGAGGTTGATGGGGAGCGGTGGGCCTCTTTGGGCCTCGGGTTTTCCGCAGGTGTGATATTTCAGTGTTGGGGGAGGGCTTCGCCCTCCATTCGCCGGCAAGCCAGCTCCCACAGGGGGCGCAAAGCGCCCCCGGCAATCTCAGATCAGTGTCTCGATCCGCAGCGTGTTAGTCGACCCTGGCTTGCCGAAAGGCACACCGGCAGTGATCAGCAGCGTGTCGCCACGGCTGGCCATGCCTTGCGCCTGGGCGATTTCCAGCGCTGTAGACACCACTTCATCAACCTGGCGCAGGCGGTCGTTGACCACCGAATGCACACCCCAGGCCACGCTCAGGCGGCGTGCGGTGGTCAGGTTCGGCGTCAGGTTGAGGATTGGTGCCCGTGGCCGCTCGCGTGCAGCACGCAGGGTCGAGGCGCCCGATTCGCTGTAGTTGACCAGCACTGCCACCGGCAGGATGCCGCTGATACGGCGGATGGCGCAACTGATGGCGTCCGATACGGTAGCCTCAGCCTTCGGCCGGCCAACGTCGAGCTGGGCCTGGTAGTCCGGGCCGTTCTCCACCTGGCGGATGATCTTGCTCATCATCTGCACGGCTTCCAGCGGGTAGTCACCCGAGGCAGTTTCGGCCGACAGCATCACCGCATCGGCACCTTCGGCCACGGCGTTGGCCACGTCGGTGACTTCGGCACGGGTTGGCGCTGGCGAGAAGCGCATGGATTCGAGCATCTGGGTGGCCACCACCACCGGTTTGCCCAACTGGCGGCAAGTACCGATGATGCTTTTCTGGATTTGCGGCACGCTTTCGGCCGGCACTTCCACGCCCAGGTCACCGCGGGCCACCATGATTGCATCTGCCAGTTCGGCGATGGCTTGCAGTTGTTCGACCGCCGATGGCTTCTCGATCTTGGCCATCAGGTAGGCGCGGTCGCCAATCAGCTGGCGTGCTTCAACGATGTCCTCGGGGCGCTGCACGAACGACAGGGCTACCCAATCCACACCCAGCTCCAGGCCGAAGGCCAGGTCGCGACGGTCTTTCTCGGTGAGCGGGGAGAGGTCGAGTACCGCTTGCGGCACGTTGACGCCCTTGCGGTCGGACAGCTCGCCACCGTTCAGTACTTCGGTGTCGATGGCGTCGCTGTGCTTGGCAGTAACGCGCAGGCGCAGCTTGCCGTCGTCCAGCAGCAGGTCCATGCCCGGTTCCAGGGCAGCGATGATTTCCGGGTGTGGCAGGTTGACCCGCTGGCTGTCGCCCGGGGTTTTGTCCAGGTCCAGGCGCAGGGCCTGGCCGCGTTGCAGCTGCACCTTGCCTTCGGCAAAGCGGCCCACGCGCAGCTTGGGCCCTTGCAGGTCCATGAGGATGCCCAGTGGGCAGTTCAGTTGCTGCTCGACTTCGCGGATCCACTGGTAGCGCAGGGCGTGGTCGGCGTGCTCGCCGTGGCTGAAGTTTAGGCGGAAGATGTTCACCCCGGCTTCGACCAGTTGGCGGATGTCGTCGATGCCTTTGATCGCAGGGCCAAGGGTGGCGAGGATTTTGACTTTTTTATCAGGCGTCATGATTGGGCAGTCTCGAGGATCAGGATGGCGCGGAAGTCGTTGACGTTGGTGCGGGTTGGCTCGGTGACGATCAGCGCATCCAGCGCGGCGAAGTAGCCGTAGCCGTTGTTGTTGTCCAGCTCGTCGCTGGCCGACAGGCCAAGGGCTTCGGCGCGTGCGTAGCTGCCCGGGGTCATGAAGGCGCCGGCGTTTTCTTCCGAGCCATCGATGCCGTCGGTGTCACCGGCCAGGGCGTACACGCCCGGCAGGCCCTTGAGGCTTTCGGTGAGGCTGAGCAGGAACTCGGCGTTGCGCCCGCCGCGGCCATTGCCGCGTACGGTCACGGTGGTCTCGCCGCCGGACAGGATCACGCAGGGCGCCTTCAGCGGCTGGCCGTGCAGCACGATCTGCCGGGCGATACCTGCATGTACCTTGGCCACTTCGCGCGACTCGCCTTCCAGGTCGCCGAGGATCAGCGGGCTGAAGCCGGCCTGGCGGGCTTTGACCGCGGCGGCTTCGAGCGACTGCTGGGGCTTGGCGATCAGCTGGAAGTGGCTGCGGGCCAGCGCCGGGTCGTCGGCCTTGACGGTTTCCGAGGCTGGGTTGTTGAGCCAGTCGATGACGGCTTTTGGCGCTTCGATGTTGTAGCGCTTGAGGATGGCCAGGGCATCGGCCGAGGTGCTCGGGTCGGCCACGGTGGGGCCGGAAGCGATCACCGTGGCGAGGTCGCCCGGTACATCGGAAATGGCATAGGTGTATACGGTGGCTGGCCAGCAGGCCTTGGCCAGGCGGCCGCCCTTGATCGCCGAGAGGTGCTTGCGCACGCAGTTCATCTCGCCGATGGTGGCGCCGGATTTCAGCAGTGCTTTGTTGATCTGCTGCTTGTCGGCCAGGGTCAGGCCCTCGGCGGGCAGGGCCAGCAGCGCCGAGCCACCGCCAGACAGCAGGAAGATGACGCGGTCGTCTTCATTGAGGTTGCTGACCAGTTCCAGCACGCGCTTGGCCACGGCCAGGCCTGCGGCATCGGGGACCGGGTGGGCGGCTTCGACCACCTCGATCTTCTGGCAGTTGGCGCCGTGACCGTAACGGGTAACGACCAGGCCGGAGACTTCGCCCTGCCAGCTTTTCTCGACCACTTCGGCCATGGCGGCTGCGGCCTTGCCGGCGCCGATGACGATGACCCGGCCGCTACGGTCGGCGGGCAGGTAGGGTTCGAGGACTTGACGGGGGTGGGCGGCGGCGATGGCTGTGTCGAACAGGTCGCGGAGAAGTTTTTGCGGATCGACCGACATGGCAGGCTCCCAATTATTGTTGTTCTGCAGAATCAAAAACGCCCCTGGAACTGCCTCCGTGCAGGCCGAACCAGGGGCGGGTGTTGCTCGGTGCCACCTGATGAACCTGTGGTCGCAGGTTCATCGGTGTTGGCTTCTTCGCGGGTGAACCCGCTCCCACAGGTACTGCACAGAATTCAGGGATTGTGCGGTCCCTGTAGGAGCGGGTTTACCCGCGAAGAGGCCCTTGAGGGTTACATCAAGATCACTTATCGCCGCGGATCGAGAAGTTGGCCATGTGCTCCAGGCCTTTGATCAGCGCCGAGTGGTCCCAGTTGCCGCCGCCCAGGGCCTGGCAGGTGTTGAACACTTGCTGGGCATTGGAGGTGTTGGGCAGGTTGATGCCCAGTTCCTTGGCGCCTTGCAGGGCCAGGTTCAGGTCCTTCTGGTGCAGGTTGATGCGGAAGCCTGGGTCGAAGGTGCCCTTGATCATGCGTTCGGCATGCACTTCGAGGATTTTCGACGAGGCGAAGCCGCCCATCAGTGCTTCACGCACCTTGGCCGGGTCGGCGCCGTTCTTGGCGGCGAACAGCAGCGCTTCGCTGACGGCCTGGATGTTCAGGGCGACGATGATCTGGTTGGCGACCTTGGCGGTCTGGCCGTCACCGTTGCCACCCACGCGGGTGATGTTCTTGCCCATGGCTTCGAACAGCGGCAGGGTGCGCTCAAAGGCTTTCGGGCAGCCGCCAACCATGATGCTCAGGGTCGCGGCCTTGGCACCGACTTCACCGCCGGACACCGGGGCGTCCAGGTAGGCAGCGCCGGTGGCCTTGATTTTCTCGGCGAACACTTTGGTGGCGGTAGGGGAGATCGAGCTCATGTCGATCACTACCTTGTTCGGGCCCACGCCTTCGGCCACGCCGTTTTCACCGAACAGGACGGCTTCGACCTGTGGGGTGTCGGGGACCATGACGATGATGAATTCGGCTTCCTGGGCAACTTCTTTCGGGTTGGCCAGGGCCACTGCACCGGCAGCGATCAGGTCGGCTGGGGCGGCGTCGTGGTGGGTGGAGACGAACAGGCTGTGACCTGCTTTTTGCAGGTTCTGGGCCATGGGCTTGCCCATGATGCCGGTGCCGATGAAACCGATTTTAGCCATGAGAGATTACCTCGTTGTATTTGTTGAATCTCGATGGAACAGGACAGCACTGCAGCATTGTGGGAGCGGCCTTGCGTCGCGATAGGGGCGCGAAGCGGCCCCACGATTTCGGCCCTTGCAAATATTGCCGGGACTGCTGCGCAGTCCTTTCGCGACACAAGGCCGCTCCCACATTCAGTCCTGCGTTCTCGCTTAAATAGCGTTATGGGTCTTCAGCCAGCCCAGGCCTGCTTCGGTGGTGGTCAGCGGCTTGTACTCCGCGCCCACCCAGCCCTGGTAGCCGATGCGGTCCAGGTGTTCGAACAGGAAGCGGTAGTTGATCTCGCCGGTGCCTGGCTCGTTGCGGCCGGGGTTGTCGGCCAGCTGGATGTGGTTGATCACTTTCAGGTTGGCTTCCATGGTGCGAGCCAGGTCACCTTCCATGATCTGCATGTGGTAGATGTCGTACTGCAGGAACAGGTTGTCGCTGCCCACTTCGGCCTGGATTTCCAGGGCCTGCTTGGTGGTGTTCAGGTAGAAGCCCGGGATGTCGCGGGTGTTGATCATTTCCATGACCAGGCGGATCCCGGCGGCTTTCAGCTTGTCAGCGGCATACTTGAGGTTGTCGACGAAGGTTTTGCGTACGTCGGCGCACTGCAGGCCTTGCGGGCGAATGCCGGCCAGGGCGTTGACCTGGGTGTTGCCCAGCACCTTGGCGTATTCGATGGCCTTGTCGACACCGGCGCGGAATTCTTCGACGCGGTCGGGGTGGCAGGTGATGCCGCGCTCACCCTTGGCCCAATCACCCGCAGGCAGGTTGAACAGCACCTGGGTCAGGCCGTTGGCGTCCAGTTGTTGCTTGATTTCGGCAGCGCTGAAATCGTACGGGAACAGGTATTCGACGCCGCTGAAACCAGCATCGGCGGCAGCCTTGAAGCGGGCCAGGAAGTCCTGTTCGGTGAACAGCATGGACAGGTTGGCAGCGAAGCGAGGCATGTTATGTCTCCTAGCGTTGAAGGCCCCCGGCGCCCTCAGGTATGGGGCAGCACGGGGGCGTCAGGCGATCAGTCCAGCAGCGAGATGGCGGTTGGCGCGTCGTTGCCGACCAGGGCCAGGTCTTCGAACTCGTTGACCGCGTTGATCTCGGTGCCCATGGAAATGTTGGTCACACGCTCGAGAATCACTTCGACCACTACCGGCACGCGGAACTCTTCGGCCATCTTCTGTGCCTTGAGCAGGGCAGGGGCGATCTCGGCCGGCTCGAACACACGGATGGCCTTGCAGCCCAGGCCCTCGACCACGGCAACGTGGTCGACACCGTAGGTGGCGGCGTCGGTCGAGTTGATGTTCTCGAACGCCAGTTGTACACAGTAATCCATGTCGAAGCCACGTTGCGCCTGACGGATCAGGCCCAGGTAGGCGTTGTTTACCAGTACGTGGACGTATGGCAGGTTGAACTGCGCGCCCACTGCCAGTTCTTCGATCATGAACTGGAAGTCGTAGTCACCCGACAGCGCGACAACCTTGCGCTTCGGATCAGCTTTCACAACGCCCAGTGCAGCAGGGATGGTCCAGCCCAGCGGGCCGGCCTGGCCGCAGTTGATCCAGTGGCGTGGCTTGTACACGTGCAGGAACTGCGCGCCAGCGATCTGCGACAGGCCGATGGTGCTGACGTAGCAGGTGTCCTTGCCGAATACCTGGTTCATTTCTTCGTAGACGCGCTGCGGTTTGACCGGCACGTTGTCGAAGTGGGTCTTGCGCTGCAGGCTGGCCTTGCGCTGCTGGCAGTCTTCCAGCCACGCCTTGCGGCACTTCAGCTTGCCGGCGGCTTTCCACTCGCGGGCTACTTCCAGGAACACGTCCAGCGCCTTGCCGGCATCGGAAACGATACCCAGGTCCGGGGTGAACACGCGGCCGATCTGGGTTGGTTCGATGTCGACGTGCACGAACTTGCGGCCTTCGGTGTAGACATCGACCGAACCGGTGTGGCGGTTGGCCCAGCGGTTACCGATACCGAACACCAGGTCGGACTTCAGCAGGGTGGCGTTGCCGTAGCGGTGCGAAGTCTGCAGGCCAACCATGCCGACCATCTGTGCGTGGTCGTCCGGGATGGTGCCCCAGCCCATCAGGGTCGGGATTACCGGTACACCCGTCAGTTCGGCGAACTCGACCAGCTTGTCGCTGGCGTCGGCGTTGATGATGCCGCCACCGGCTACCAGCAGTGGGCGCTCGGCGTCATTGAGCAGGGCCAGGGCTTTTTCGGCCTGTACGCGGGTGGCGGACGGCTTGTTGATGGCCAATGGTTCGTAGGCGTCGATGTCGAATTCGATTTCGGCCATCTGCACGTCGAACGGCAGGTCGATCAGTACCGGGCCTGGGCGGCCGGTGCGCATTTCATAGAAGGCCTTCTGGAAGGCGTAAGGCACCTGGCCTGGCTCCAGAACAGTGGTGGCCCACTTGGTTACCGGCTTGACGATGTTGGTGATGTCGACAGCCTGGAAGTCTTCCTTGTGCAGGCGGGCACGTGGAGCCTGGCCGGTGATGCACAGAATCGGGATGGAGTCGGCGGAGGCGCTGTACAGGCCAGTGACCATGTCGGTGCCGGCTGGGCCGGAGGTGCCGATGCACACGCCGATGTTGCCTGGGTTGGCACGGGTATAGCCCTCGGCCATGTGCGAGGCGCCTTCGACGTGGCGAGCGAGGACGTGATCGATGCCACCGACTTTCTTCAGGGCCGAGTACAGCGGGTTGATGGCAGCCCCCGGGATGCCGAACGCGGTATCTACACCTTCACGGCGCATGACCAGAACGGCTGCATCGATTGCTCTCATTTTGCTCATGGTTTGTGCCTCATTGATTTTGTAATTGTATACAACTTGCTTTGCGATAGAGTGTATTCACGGCTGGCCGCTCAGGTCAACGGGTTTTCGTCGGGTGACGCCGCTTTCGTACGAGCGCCCATGAAAACGGCGGTTTGCGGCCTCGCATACGATCGTTTCAATTTATTGTATACAAAAATAGATTCAGTTGTGTTCTATTGGCTTATCGGTTTTTCACCTGCCCTTAGGGCTTCTCACAACAAGAAGAGGACCTTTCCATGAACGCTTTGAACCTGAAAGTTGCTGTCAGCCTAGTGAATGCCGCGCTGGCGGCGGGCCGCAAGATCAATGCAGCACCCTTGACCGTGGCCGTGCTCGATGCTGGCGGGCACTTGCTGGCGCTGCAGCGCGAGGACGGCGCCAGCCTGATTCGCCCGGAAGTGGCCACCGGCAAGGCCTGGGGCGCGATTGCCCTGGGTAAGGGCTCGCGCCTGCTGGCGCTGGATGCGCAGCAACGGCCGGCGTTTTTTGCCGCGTTGAACGGGATGGGGGAGCGGCCGGTGGTGCCGGCGCCGGGTGGCGTGCTGATTCGTGATCAGGCTGGCAAGGTGCTGGGTGCTGTAGGGATCAGCGGCGATACGTCGGATATTGACGAGCAGTGTGCGATCAGTGCGATCGAGGAAGTGGGGTTGAAGGCGGATGCCGGGGTAGCGGCGTAACACTCAAGATAGCTGGGGCCGCTTTGCGGCCCTTTCCGACCGGTCCGGCGCCCCGGCAAGGCCGCTCCTACAGCAGATCGCGATCGCAGGTTGAACGCGATCTCCTGTAGGAGCGGCCTTGTGTCGCGATGGGCTGCAAAGCAGCCCCACTGGCCCTGTCAGGCCACCTCGGGCTCACAGCCCTTGAGCACCATGCGGATGATGGTCTCGGCCGCCGCGTCATAATCGCTGTCGGCCAGTTTGGCCTTGCCGGTCACCGCAGAAATCTGCCAGTCGAAATCGGCATAGGTCTGGGTTGCCGCCCAGATGCTGAACATCAGGTGGTGCGCATCCACATGGGCGATCTGCCCGCGGTCGATCCAGCGCTGGATGCACTCGATGTTGTGGCGGGCCTGTTCGTTCAGCTGTGCCACCTGGTTAGGCGACAGGTGCGGGGCGCCGTGCATGATCTCGCTGGCGAACACTTTGGAGGCATGCGGCAGGTCACGCGAAATGCGGATCTTCGAGCGAATGTACGCACTCAGCACCTCCTTCGGGTCGCCGTCGGCATTGAACGGCGTGGAGGCCTGCATGATCGGCGCGATGATGCTTTCCAGGACCTCGCGGTAGAGGTTGTCCTTGGACTTGAAGTAGTAATACACGTTCGGCTTGGGCAGGCCGGCCTTGGCCGCGATATCGCTGGTCTTGGTGGCGGCGAAGCCCTTGTCGGCGAATTCCTCGCTGGCCGCGCGCAGGATCAGTTCCTTGTTGCGCTCGCGAATGGTGCTCATGGTCAGGGATCTTCCTCGTGTCTGGCCACCTCTAAGAGGGATCGAGCATGGTAGCACCGGGCTTGACGGGCGCTCAAGGCAGCGGCTTTGGGCTAGAATCCGAGGCACTCACTCATCTGGATACAGGCAAACATGGCAGGAAGCAGTCTACTGGTACTGATCGACGACATCGCCACGGTGCTCGATGACGTCTCGGTGATGACCAAGGTCGCAGCGAAAAAGACCGCGGGCGTGCTGGGCGACGACCTGGCATTGAATGCCCAGCAGGTCTCCGGCGTGCGTGCCGAGCGGGAAATACCGGTGGTGTGGGCGGTGGCCAAGGGCTCGATGGTGAACAAGGCCATCCTGGTGCCGGCGGCGCTGCTGATCAGTGCGTTCATCCCCTGGGCGGTGACGCCGCTGCTGATGCTGGGCGGTGCTTACCTGTGCTTCGAAGGCTTCGAGAAGCTGGCGCACAAGTTCCTGCACAGCAAGGCCGAGGATGACGCCGAGCACGAAGCGCGCAAGGCGGCGGTGGCCGATGCCAATGTCGACCTGGTGGCCTTCGAGAAAACCAAGATCAAGGGCGCAGTGCGCACCGACTTCATCCTGTCGGCGGAAATTATCGCGATTACCCTGGGTACTGTGGCCGATGCGCCGCTGACCCAGCAGATTATCGTGCTGTCGGGCATTGCGATTGTCATGACCATCGGCGTTTACGGCCTGGTGGGTGGCATCGTCAAGCTGGATGACCTGGGGCTGTGGATGAGCCAAAAGGCCTCGCGCCTGGCCCAGGTGGTTGGCAACGGCATCCTGCGGGCCGCACCGTACCTGATGAAGAGCCTGTCGGTGATCGGTACCGCAGCCATGTTCCTGGTCGGTGGCGGGATTCTGGTACACGGCATAGCGCCCCTGCACCACGCTATCGAGGCGTTCAGCGAAGGGCGTGGAGGGGCGCTGACCGGCGCGCTGCTCAACGGCGTGGCCGGGGTGGTGGCCGGTGCCGTGGTGCTGGCGGTGGTGGCGGTAGTCGGGAAGCTGTGGCGGGCGCTGCGGCCGGCTACCTGAGATGTATGGCCGGGGCTTTGCCCCGGTTCGCGGGTAAACCCGCTCCCACATGATTTCCACCACCTCAGGGCTTGTGCAGTACCGGTGGGAGCGGCGGTGCGGCGATCCGATTCACCCGCGAACACCGGCAAAGCCGGTGCCATCCGCTGCGTTGCCGCTGTCACAGGCTCAGTGTTCAGCCACCGCACCTTGCTCCTGCGGCTTCCAGGCCAGCAGGCCATTGCTGAAGTCGTTGGCAGCACTCTGGTAGTAGGCAATCGCCCGGCGTACCAGCGGGTTGTCGCTGCCCACGCTCGTTTCCCGGCTGTTACCCAGTGCGTCTTCATGCACGCGCATGCCGCCGCGTGGGCTGAGGATCGCCAGGTCCTTGCCGTCGAACAGCCCCAGGTGCTGGTAGTTGCCGATCAGTACCCGTGGCGGCAATGACGCTTCGCGCAGCAGGTCGCGGCCAAAGAAGGTCGAGGTGTAGCTCAGGTTGAGCAGGCCAAGCAGGGTGGGTGCAAGGTCGATCTGGCTAGCCAGTTGCGCATCCTCGCGGGGCGCGATCAGCTTGGGTGCGTAGATCCACAGCGGAATCTGGTAGTTGTTCACCGGCAGGTCTTCCACCCCTGCGCTACCGGCGGTGTGGTCGGCGACGAACACGAACAGGGTGTTGTCGAACCACGGCTTGCCCTTGGCTTCCTGCAGGAATTTCGCGATGGCGTAGTCGGTGTATTTCACCGCACCTTCGCGGCCGTCACCCGACGCAATGTCGATACGGCCTTCCGGGTAGGTGTAGGGGCGGTGGTTAGAGGTGGTCATCAGCTGCAGCAGGAACGGCTGCTGCTTCGCATGGTCGGCATCGGCCAGCTTCAGGGCTTGGCGGTACAGGTCCTCGTCAGCCATGCCCCAGGCGTTCTTGAAGCTGATTTCGCTTTCGTCCACGCTGCTCTGGTCGACGATGCGGTAGCCGTTACCGCTGAAGAAGGCGTTCATGTTGTCGAAGTAGCCGCGCCCGCCATAGACGAATACCGGGTCATAGCCCACCGCTTTCAACTGCTGACCGAGGCTGCCATAGCCGCTTTCACGGCCGATGCGTTTGACGATGGAGCGGCCCGGGGTGGGCGGGATCGACAGGGTGATGGCTTCCAGGCCGCGGTCGGTACGGGTGCCGGTGGCGTAGAAGTTGTTGAAGTACAGGCTCTGCTTGCGCAGGGCGTCGAGGTTGGGCGTGAGGTTGCGTGGGTCGCCGTTGCTGCCCATGTACTTGGCGCTGAAGCTCTCGATGGTGACCAGGATGATGTTCGGCTTGCGTAGCTCGCCGCTGACAGTGATGTGGCGGCGGATATCCTCGGGCTCGCTGGCCTGGAACTGCGCGTTGGGCTCGGCCAGTTCCTGATGCATTTGCGCACCGGCCTCGGCAGCGTCGAGGCTGGCGTAGAACTGGGTGTAGTCGAGTTCATTGTTACGGAACGCAGCAAAGAACTGGTAGGGGCCATTGCTCGCCAGTTCGCGCTGGTAGGCGTTGCCGCCCTGGCCGCGGGGGAACTGCTGGTCGACCAGCAGCACACTCAACCCACCCAGCACGGCCAGCAGCGCAATGCCGCCAAGGCGCTGGCGCAGGTTGGCGCTGGGTGCCGATAGCGCCTGGGCCAGGGGCTTGCGCAGGATCACGGTGAGCAGCACGGCAACCACGGCGATACTGCCCAGCAGGGTCGGCAGTGGGTAGGACTCGCGGATGTTGTCCAGCACTTCCTTGGAGTACACCAGGTAGTCGACCGCGATGAAGTTGAAGCGTACCCCGAATTCGTCCCAGAACAGCCATTCGGCCACTGCAACGAACAGCATCACGAACAGGCTGATGATCAGCACCCCGCCCATCAGCTGGCGATGCAGGCGTGTACGCCACAGCGCGGCCGGGCACAACGCCAGGTACAGCCCCAGCGGCAGGGCGGCATAGGTGAGGAAGCTCAGGTCGTACAAGGCACCACTGAAGAATAATGATAAGTAGCCGCTATGTACTTCATCCTGGTGGGTGACCAGCAATACCAAGCGGGTCAGCAGAAAGATGCCGAACCATAGTGAGCAAACTAACAGAAGATACCGCCAAGGGGCGGCCGGGGACGTGCGCATTAAGTAGGCCTGTTTTCTTTTTTTGAATGCAAGAAGGCCAGCATGCTAAATGGCCAAGTGCAAAAAATTTGTCAAAAATTCGCAGTGCCTGAGTGGAATGTAGCTCGTATAGCAAGTAACTTGATTTTTTCCTACAGGCAGGGAGGTGAAATCATGTTTGGAAAAGTGCTGACTTACGATGTTTACCACCTGGCGCTGTACCTGGTTACGGCAATGGCCTGGGGGGCTGCAGGGCTGTGGTTGCTGCTGCGTGGCGCAGGCGTCGAGGCGTTGTACCGGTGCTGCGCGATGTTCGGCCTGGCGTTGACGATCAGCAGCGTCATGCTGGTGTTGGATATATTCCGTGTGCTTGAACACTGGCAGGTAGAACTGGGGCTTTTGCTGCTTGGTGTATTGTTGCCCTGTGTGATTGTTTTGACTTTCAGGGCAGGTTTGGCGGGGAAGTAAGATTAATCTTACTAAGTTGTAAGGAATAACTTACATGTAATGACGTGACAGCGCATTGAAAGTTCAAGGCGCTGTCACGTTTCAGCACATCAGAAGTGCACTTTCACCAGGAAGCTCATGGTGTTCTGGTCGGTGGTGAAGGCATCGCTGTCCTTGATGCCGTATTTGTTCTTCCAGTAGTCGTACTCGACACCCACGTACAGCTGCTTCTCGCCCAGGTGCAAGGCTTTGCCCAGGTCGTACTTGATCTGCGGGTTGAAGTGCAGGTTGGCCTGGTAGGTGCCGTGGCGGTTCTCGTCGTTGTCCACCACCCAGTCCATGAAGCCGTCGATCAGCACGTCGGAATCACCGACCGGAATGGTGTACGACCATACCGGGGTGATCTGCCACACGTTGTCGCCAGCGCGGCTGCCATCGGTGGTGCGGTTGTAGAAGTTCAGCTGGAAGTAATCGAAGCCCGGGATGTTCAGGTCGAAGCCAGGGCCGATCAGGTACGACTCGACATCACCCTCGCCAAACTCATAGGTCGCGGCCAGCAGCACGTCCTTGACCGGGCCGAATTCCAGCTTCTGGTCGAAGATCTTGCCGAACGACAAGCGTGGGCTGAATTCGCCGTAGTAGGTGTTGGGGCCGTTGTTGGCGTCCTTCTTGCCCTGGTAGAAGATCTTGTCGACAAAGAAGAAGTTGTCGCCGTACTTCCAGCCGTCGGCGTGCTCGAAGGTGAAGGTTTGCTGGATCTCTGGGTTGACCTTGAAGTTCTTGCCCCACAGGTAGGTCAGGCTGTTGTTCTGCCATTGCAGCAGGTCGCCGCCGAAGGTGGTGCCACAGGCCAGCAGGCCGCCGGCGAGGATCAGGCTGTTGATGGTACGCATTGCGAGTGTCGCTCCCTTGATTGATCTGTTGTCAGCGCTCGGTATTGGCGCTTTTTTTGTCTTTTGAGTCAGCTTTTTTCGATAGGCCACAGCTGTTTGGCAAGGGTTGAGCCAACTTTCCTGGGTTGGCAAAACCTTCCTGCTCGACTTCGTTCTGAACGGATGAAAAGGGTCTTTCAGGCTGGCAACACGTTGGCCAACCGCCCGAATTCATTGACTGAGCGGTCAGTAAACGCAGGCAGAATCCGTTCTGCCCTGATCGAGGGGGCGCGCAGATTACTGGCTTGCGCGCCGTGCCTCAAGTGCTCCGTCCTGGAGCGGGGTGAATCAAACCTGTGCGTTTGGTCAACTTGTTAGAAGTGTACCTTGATCAGGGCACTGGTGACGCTCTGGTTGCTGTCGAGCCTACCGTTGCTGTCGATGCCGTACTTGTCCTTCCAGTAGCTGTACTCGATACCCACGTACAGTTGCTTGGCGCCCAGGTTCAGGGCCTTGCCCAGGTCGTACTTGACCTGCGGGTTGAACTGCAGGTTGGAGTGGTAGGTGCCACGGCGGGTTTGGTCGTTGTCCACCACCCAGTCCATGTAACCGTCGATCAGAATGTCGGATTTGCCTACCGGGATGGTGTACGAAAAGGTCGGGGTAATCTGCCAGACGTTGTCACCGGGGCGGCTGCCTTCGGTATTGCGCAGGTAGAAGTTGAGGGTGAAGTAGTTGAAGCCGGGGATGTCCAGGTCGAAGCCGGGGCCGATCAGGTAGGCCTCGTTATCGCCCTCGCCACGCTCGTAGGTCATGGCCAGCAGCACGTCCTTGATCGGGCCGAAGGCGAGCTTCTGGTCGAAGATCTTGCCGAAAGACAGGCGCGGGCTGAACTCACCGTAGTAGGTGGTCACGCCTTTGCCCGGGTCGGGCTTGCCGTTGTAGAAAATCTTGTCGACGAACATGAAGGTGTCGCCGTACTTCCATTTGTTGGCGTGCTCGAAGGTTACCGTTTGCTGGATGCTGGGGTTGACCTTGAAGTCCTTGCCGTACAGGTAGCTCAGGCTTTCGCCATGCCACTGCAGCCATTCGCCAGCGTGGGCGGGGAGGGTGGCCAGCAGGCTGCTGCCCAGCAGGAGGGACGTGGTGATGCGTTTCATGTTGTGGTTCCCGGACTTATTGTTTTTGTTTGGTTTTTTCGGCGCGCAGGCGCCCCGGGCGGCCCATTCCGGCGGGCCGACGGTGTAGCGTTTACGGCTAAGTCGAGGCAGGGGCGGCAGTGCGCCGCCCCCTTTTGCTCCAGGCGGGTGGCCTCAATGCTGGTGACAGGCGTCGTTGTGCACCGCGCGGTCGGCACCACCCAGGATGTTGAACAGTACGTTCAACACCAGGGCACTGACCGTGGCCATGGCGATACCGCTGTGGGTGATGGGCTCCATCCACTGTGGCATCTGGGCAAAGAACTCCGGACGGACCACGGGGATCAACCCGAAGCCGACGCTCACTGCAACCAGCAGCTGGTTGCGGCGGTCGCCGATGTCCGCCTCCTGAAGAATCTTGATCCCGGTGGCGGTGACCATGCCGAACATGGCGATGGACGCGCCGCCCAGTACCGCAGGCGGGATCGAGGCAATCAGGAAGGCCGCCTTGGGCAGCAGGCTGAGCAGAATCAGCAGTGCACCGGCCACGATGGTGACATAGCGGCAGCGCACCCCGGTCATCTGCACCAGGCCGATGTTCTGGGCGAACGAGGAGTGGGTGAAAGTATTGAAGAAGCCGGCGACGAACGATGCACCGGCATCGCACAGCAGGCCGCGACGCAGCATTCCAGGGGTTACTTCGCGATCGGTCACCTTGCCCAGGGCCAGGAACATGCCGGTGGACTCGACGAAGATGATCACCACCACCAGGCACATGGACAGGATCGGCGCCAGGCTGAAGGTCGGCATACCGAAGTGCAGTGGGGTTACCACCTGCAACCACGGTGCGTCGTTCAGGCCCGACAGGTCGACCATGCCGATGGAGCCGGCCAGGATGTAGCCCAGGCCCATGCCCACCAGCACCGACACGTTGACCCAGAAGCCGCGCATGAAGCGGTTGATCAGCAGGATTACTGCCAGCACCAGGCCGGCCACCAGCAGGTAGATCGGCGAGCCGAAGGTGTCTGCTTCATGGCCGCCACCGGCCCAGTTGACTGCCACCGGGAACAGCGACAGGCCAATCGAGGTGATCACCGTACCGGTGACCAGTGGCGGGAAGAAGCGTACGACCTTGGACATGAACGGCGCGATCAGCATGCCGAAGAACCCGGCGGCGATGGTCGCGCCGAAGATCCCCTGCAGGCCCACGCCGGGCATGCCGGCCATGGCCACCATGCTGCCGACGGCAGCGAAACTGGCACCCATCATCACCGGCATGCGGATGCCCACCGGGCCGATACCGAACGACTGGATGATGGTGGCGACGCCAGCGACCAGCAGGTCGGCGTTGATCAGGAAAGCAACTTCTTCACGGGACAACCCAGCGGCCTGGCCGATGATCAACGGCACGGCGATCGCGCCACCGTACATCAGCAGAACGTGTTGCAGGCCAACCAGGATCAGTTGGAACAAGGGCAGAGGCTCTCGCGGCGGCGCAATGGGGATATACGCCTTGCGTGACTCGGACATGCAGCACCTCGAGTTTTGTTTTTATTCTCGGATCCAAGCGCCGGCCTCAAGCGGCAGGCTCCCGGTGAAGAGAGCCTGGGGTTCCCGCCTGACGCTGAACGCTCGATGCTTGCTTGTTGCATGAATCTTCAAGTTTGAGGCCGGGTTTACCGGCCTCTTCGCGGGTGAACCCGCTCCCACAGGGGAGCGGTGTTATCCCGACAATTGTGTTTCAGTTGACCGGGGCGCCTTTGGCGATCCAGTCGCCGACGAGCTTGCGCTCTTCGGTGGTCATCTGGGTGATGTTGCCCAGCGGCATGATCTGGCTGGCGACCGCTTGCGCTTGAATGCGCGCGGCCTGGGCCTGGATCTGCTGCGGGGTGTCGAACATCACACCGGCAGGGGCGGCGCTGAACAGTGGGCTGGTCGGTTTGGACGAGTGGCACACGGTGCAGCGTTCCTGGATGACATTGTGGATCTTGTCAAAAGCCTCACCGCCAGCCTGGGCCGTGGCCTGGGCAGGGGCCGGTGCGGCTGGCGCTTCGGCAGCCTTGGCGGCGTCCTCGGCGCGCTGCTCGGCAGCGGTCTTGCCACCTACAGCGGTAGCGGGCAGCGGCTGGTACTCGACTTTCGCTGCGGCCTGCTCAGGGCTTACGGCCATCGGTTTCGGGCCGGTGACGTAGGCCAGGCAGATCATCGCCAGGGCGCCGACCGGCAGGGTCCAGGCGTACTTGTTGCTGTCGTGGCGGGTGTTGAAGTAGTGGCGGATCAGAACCGCGGCTACTGCGATGCCAGCCAGGATCAGCCAGTTGTACTGGCTACCGTAGGTGCTCGGGAAATGGTTGCTGATCATGATGAACAGCACCGGCAGGGTGAAGTAGTTGTTGTGACGCGAGCGCAGCAGGCCCTTGGCCGGCAGTACCGGGTCGGGCGTCTGGTTGTTCTCGATCGCCGCCACCAGCTGGCGCTGGGCCGGCATGATGATGCGGAACACGTTACCGACCATGATGGTGCCGATGATCGCGCCGGTGTGCAGGTACGCACCACGGCCGCTGAACACCAGGCTGAAGCCCCAGCATGCGGCAATGATCAGCACGAACAGCACACCGCCGAGCAGCGCTGGCTTCTTGCCCAAAGGCGAGTCGCACAGGAAGTCGTAGATGAACCAGCCAGCGATCAGCGAGCCGATACCGATGGCCACGCCTTCGGCACCGCTCAGGGTGCTGCCAGGGGCCAGCAGGTACAAAGCCGGGTTCCAGTAGAACACCACGCACAGCAGGGCGATACCGGACATCCAGGTGAAGTAGGCTTCCCATTTGAACCAGTGCAGGTTCTCGGGCATTTTCGGTGGTGCGAGTTTGTATTTCTCCAGGTGGTAGATACCACCGCCGTGAATGGCCCAGAGATCACCCGACAACCCATCGCGCGGGTTGCTTCGGTTCAGGTGGTTCTCCAGCCAGACGAAGTAGAACGATGCACCGATCCAGGCGACACCGGTGATCATGTGAACCCAGCGAATGCTCAGGTTCAGCCATTCGTGAAGGTGTGCTTCCACAGTATGTACCTCTGCCGATCACCGCAAACGATGACCGACCTTTTCTTATTGGTGGGGATTGAGGATCAGCATCTGTTCCTCGGTGAAGTAATGCTCATCGCAGTTGTTGCCAGAACCACTGCGATCAACCACCAGGAAGTCATCCCGCTTTTCGATCGTCAGCACCGGGTGGTGCCAGACGCCGCGATGGTAATTAACGCCCTGCCTGCCGTTGCTACGGAAGGCGCGGACCAAGCCTGATACAGGTGCATCGCCAACGGGCGCGACCACGATCAGAAAGGGGTTGCCGAGCAGCGGGATGAAAGCCTGGCTGCCCAGCGGATGGCGTTCCAGCATGCGTACGGTCAGTGGCATGTCCTGCGCGTCGGCGCGGAAAATGCTGATGATCGCCTTGTCTTCAGGCTCGGCGGTTTCGACCGCGGCAAGCTTGTGAAAACGCATGGTCGAGCCGTTGTTGATCATGAAGTGGTCGCTGCCATCGGTTTCGATCACGTCTCCGAATTGGGCGAAGGCTTCTTTGGTCAGGGGCTCGATCACTAGGGTGCGCATGCGGGTCTCTCTTATATGTTCGTTGTACAGAAATAGGTTCGGCTGGTGCTTACAGCTGCAGCAGGCGGAACAGGGCGATCAGGTTGATCTGCGCCAGGGCTTCCTTGAATTCGGCATCGGTGTCGTTGTGGATGCGTTTTTCGAAGGAGGCGAGGATCTGGTGCCGGTTGCTGCCTTTAACCGCCATGATGAACGGGAACTTGAACTTGGCCTTGTAGGCGTCGTTCAGTTCGGTGAAACGGGCGAACTCTTCGGCGGTGCACTGGTGAATGCCGGCGCCGGCCTGTTCGTTGGTGCTCGATTCGGTCAGCTCGCCCTGGACGGCGGCCTTGCCTGCCAGGTCCGGGTGAGCGTTGATCAGCGCCAGCTGGTCGGCGTGGTTGGCGCTGAGCAGGATGTCGCTCATGCGCTGGTGCAGCGCCTCGATCTCGTCCAGTTCGCCCAGTTGGCCCAGGTCATAGGCTTTTTCGGCAACCCACGGCGAGTGCTCGTAGATGTCGGCGAAGGCCTTGACGAAGGCGTCACGGCCCAGGGCGGATGGCTTGAGGGTGTTGAAGGCGGTCATCAGGCGTTCTCTTTCTTGTACGGGTGGGTGGTGTGCCAGTGGCGGGCGATGTCCACGCGACGGGCGAACCAGACCTGGTCATGGCTTTTTGCGTAATCGACGAAGCGCTTCAGCGCGGCCAGGCGCGCCGGGCGGCCGACCAGGCGGCAGTGCAGGCCGATGGAGAGCATTTTCGGTGCTTCGGCACCTTCTGCGTACAGCACATCGAAGGCGTCTTTCAGGTACTGGAAGAACTGCTCGCCGCAGTTGAAGCCTTGTACCTGGGTGAAGCGCATGTCGTTGGTGTCGAGGGTGTACGGGATCACCAGGTGCGGCTTGCCGGTAGGGTTGTTCGGCTCCCAGTAGGGCAGGTCGTCGTCGTAGGTGTCGCTGTCATACAGAAAACCACCTTCTTCCATCACCAGGCGGCGGGTGTTCGGGCCGGTGCGGCCGGTGTACCAGCCCAGCGGGCGTTCGCCGGTGAGTTCGGTGAGGATGCGGATGGCTTCGAGCATGTGCTCGCGCTCCTGGGCCTCGTCCATGTTCTGGTAGTCGATCCAGCGGTAGCCGTGGCTGCAGATTTCGTGGCCGGCTTCGGCCATGGCGCGGATCACGTCGGGGTGGCGCTGGGCAGCCATGGCCACGGCGAAGATGGTCAGCGGTACGCCGCTGTCCTTGAACAACTTCAGCAGGCGCCACACGCCGGCACGGCTGCCGTACTCGTACAGCGACTCCATGCTCATGTTGCGTGCGCCCTGCAGCGGCTGGGCAGCGACCATCTCGGACAGGAAGGCTTCGGACTCCTTGTCACCGTGCAGGATGTTGCGTTCGCCACCTTCCTCGTAGTTGAGGACGAAAGACAGCGCGATGCGAGCGTTGCCCGGCCATTGCGGGTGAGGAGGGTTGTTGCCGTAACCGATCAGGTCGCGAGGGTAGTCAGCGCTCACTGCAGTCTTCCTTCTTGTGCGTTAGTGCGGGGGGTGGGCGGGCCGCGTCGGTATGTCGCACCACCGGATGGGCTGATTGTATACAACTTCTGAAATCTTTTGTAAGCCTGTTTTTCCGCATTTCTTCCCTTTTGTCGCCTCGCAGCGCCCTGGAAAAACAGTGCAAGAAACCTGCCTGATTGGTCAGCTTATGACATTGGGGTCTGCGCTGGCCCTGTATTTGCGACCGATGGGTCGTTTCTGGGCAAGAATCGCGAGGCGCGACAGAAGGGATCAAAAAATTGTGTACAATTTTGCGATGGAATGTCTTAATGGCGTCATTCCCGCACATCGCAGACCCTATGGGGTGGTGATGGCCGTGTATTTTTTGCCCACAGATTGAACAAGAGGCGACAAGCAATGGGACGTTTGACCACACACGTACTGGATGCCGCGCATGGCTGCCCGGGCAGCTCGATCAAGGTCGAGCTGTACCGTGTCGAAGGCCAGCAGCTGGAGCTGGTGAACACCGCCCTGACCAACAGTGATGGCCGCGTCGACGCGCCGCTGCTGCAGGGTGACGACTACCGCACTGGCGTCTACCAGTTGCAGTTCAGCGCTGGCGCCTACTACCGTGCCCGCGGCGTGCAGCTGCCGGAAACGGCCTTTTTGGATGTTGTCGTGCTGCGTTTCGGCATTGATGAAAAGCAGGAGCACTACCACGTGCCGCTGCTGATCTCGCCGTACAGCTATTCGACCTATCGCGGAAGCTAGTTGGTCGCTAGAAGAATCTTCGTAGGTCCTTTGGCCCGCTCTCACACTGGCGGGCTTTTTTTATTGTCGGACGTCGTTGACTGACAACTGGAAGATCGCTCCCGTTTTGTAGGGCTTGTGGTCCAGCACTCCTGAAATGAATGTGGCGGAACCATTGAACAAGGCCCCAGTCGCAGCGGCCGGATCTCCGGTCTGCGCCAGTTGCAGCGCCCAGCCGGCGGTGCTGTGCAGATGCAGGGTGGTGTTGCTGTCGTCTGACCAGGTTCCTTTTGTGTAGTAATCGGCTTGTTTTGCTGAAAGCGCGCCATCACCGTGGGATCCCAGATTCTCGTTAACCCGGTTCACCGCGTTGTTGAAAGGTTTGTCAGCCTTGTTTGCCTTTTTCCAGAGGTAGTGTCGGTGCTCGGGGAATCCCTCAGGCGGTATCGGTCCGCGAGTGAGTGCTCGCTTGCTGGTAGTGAAAACTTCACCGATGAAATCACGGCCTTGCACCGCCCCCCACGCAATCCCTGCTCCTGCCAGCAGCTTGGAACCGCGCCTGAACAGCAGATGACTTCTGCCGCTCGGGTCTATTCGATTGACCGGGTCTGCTTCGCAGTAGGCATAGCTGTTCAAGCCACCTCGGTCGAAAGGGCTCAGCTTGTCTGAGCTACAGAACCTCATCAGCACCGGGCTGTACATGCGATGGCCGTTACCCAGCGAATAGAGACCGGTACCGGTGAAGACTTGTTGATATTCGCCATTGAAACCCAGCAAGTTTTTGGCGGGCGTACTGTGACCAAAAGGTGTATAGGCGCGGGCGGATTTTGTCGAAACTCGCATTGGGGCAGCCTCAATCAGTATCTGGTAGCATTTATATCAAGCCCCTAAAGCACCTTTCACCTGACAGAAATATCAGTCTGCCGCTCCCTCAGGGAGAGCGTGCCGGGAAAGACAAAAGGGCGCCGAGGCGCCCTTTGTTGGTGCGGTTGAGGTCAGAGGAACACGAACTTGGCAATGAAGATCGCGCACAGCACCCACAGGCTGGCCGAAATTTCCTTGTACTTGCCGGTACCCGCCTTCAGCGCTACATAACTGATAAAGCCCAGGGCAATACCATCGGCAACCGAGAAGGTCAGCGGCATCATGATCACCGTGACGATCGCCGGAATGCTGTCGGTGGCTTCGTCCCAATGGATGTGCGCCATGCTGCCCATCATCAGCATCGCCACATAGATCAGCGCACCGGCAGTCGCATAGGCCGGAATCATCCCGGCCAGCGGGGCGAAGAACATCGCTGCGACGAACAGCAGGCCGACCACAACGGCAGTCAGGCCGGTACGGCCGCCGGCCGCAACACCGGCAGCACTTTCTACATAGCTGGTTACCGGCGGTACACCCACCACCGCACCAAACACGCTCGAAGCACTATCAGCCTTCAACGCCCGCGACAGGTTCTCGATTCGCCCGTCCGGCGCCACCAGGTTGGCCCGCTGGGCCACGCCCATCAGCGTGCCGGCAGTGTCGAACATGTGCACGAACAGGAACGCCAGCACCACGCTGATCATGCTGACGTTGAACACGCCGGCCACGTCCATGGCCATCCAGGTCGGTGCCAGGCTCGGCGGCATCGACATCACCCCGCCAAACTTGACCAGCCCCAGGCCCCAGCCGGCCAGGGTGACGCCGATGATGCTGATCAGGATGGCGCCAAACACCCGCTTGTAGCTGAGGATGGCAATCAGCAGGAAGCACACCGCCGCCAGCAGCGGCCCAGGCTCATGCAGCGAGCCCAGCTTGATCAGGGTGGCCGGGCTGTCGACGATGATGCCAGCCGTCTTCAGGCCGATCAGCCCGAGAAACAATCCGACGCCAGCCCCCATGGCATGGCGCAGGCTGACCGGGATGCTGTTGAGCAACCATTCGCGCACTTTCGACAAGGTCAGGAACATGAACAGCACGCCCGAGACGAATACTGCCCCCAGCGCCGTTTCCCAGTTGTAGCCCATGGTGCCGACCACGGTGTAGGTGAAGAAGGCGTTCAGCCCCATGCCCGGTGCCAGGCCCACCGGCCAGTTGGCGTACAGGCCCATCAGCAGGCAGCCCAGCGCGGCGGCGATGCAGGTGGCGACGAAGGCGGCACCATGGTCGATGCCGGCATCGGCCATGATGTTGGGGTTGACGAAGATGATGTAGGCCATGGTGATGAAGGTGGTCACCCCGGCAATCAGCTCGGTCTTGACGGTGCTGCCGTGTTGCTTGAGTTTGAAAATCCGCTCCAGCCAACTCGTTTCGAGCGGTGGGGCGAGATCCAGCGTAGGGGCTTCGGATTTGCGGCTTTCCACAGCAAGTACTCCTCAAGTCTTTCTTGTTGTTGTTGGAGCCATTTTCCTGAGCGATGCACTTGGCGGCTCCGTGAGGGAAGGCAGACGTCTGACCGTTTTGTTGACTCAAGGGTCAAGAAGTTGCTCGGTGGATTATGCTTTTGTGTACAAAGAATGCAAATAATGTTTTATGTTTTGTGTGCGCAATGTGTCGTACAACGGCTATATAGGTAAAACGCCCCCTGCGGAATCGCCTCAGCCTGTGTACAATGGCGCCATACTTTCTCTTCGTGCCTCGAGAGCCCATGAACGAACAGCTGCAACCTCTGAAGAAACCTGCACGTGTCGGCAAGGCCGGCCGCAGCGGTACCCAGGACGATATCGTCTACGCGCACATTTTCGAGGCGATCCTCGAGCAGCGTCTGGCCCCGGGCACCAAGTTGAGCGAGGAAGCGCTGGGCGAAATCTTCGGCGTCAGCCGCACCATCATCCGTCGCGCCTTGTCGCGCCTGGCCCATGAAAGCGTGGTGCTGCTGCGGCCGAACCGCGGTGCGGTGGTGGCTAGCCCAACGGTGGAAGAGGCGCGCCAGGTGTTCTTCTCGCGGCGCATGGTCGAGCGTGCCATTACCGAACTGGCCGTGCAGCACGCCACGCTGGACCAGCTCAACGAGCTGCGGCAGATGGTGCGTGAAGAGCGCGACAGCTTCTCCCGTGGTGATCGTGGTGCCGGCATTCGCCTGTCCGGCGAGTTCCACCTCAAGCTGGCCGAAGCGGCGGGCAATGCACCGCTGGTAAGCTTCCAGCGCAGCCTGGTGTCGCAGACCTCGCTGATCATTGCCCAGTACGAAAGCGGCACCCGCTCGCACTGCTCGTATGACGAGCACATGCAACTGATCGATGCCATCGAGGCACGCGATGCTGAACAGGCCGTGAGCCTGATGATGCACCACATGGACCACATCGACAGCAAGTTGAACCTGGACGAGGAAAGCGCCTCGGACGACCTGCATGCGGTGTTCTCGCATCTGCTGAAAAAGCCCAAGGTTTCGGCCAAGGGTTGATCGTTTGCCAATCTGACTCTAGGGCCGCTTCGCGCCCCTTTCGCGCCACAAGGCCGCTCCCACAGGAAACCGCATAACCCTGTAGGAGCGGCCTTGTGTCGCGAAAGGGGCGCGAAGCGGCCCCGGCCATTTCTGGCCATTAACCAAACGTCTGCTAAATTCTTGTGGGCAAACCTTCATCAAGCAGTTGGGCTTGCGCATCCATTGCGTTCAACGACTTGAGGAAGGATCCATGACTATGTCACTGGGTAAACGAATGGGGGCCGAGCTGATCGGCACCTTCTGGTTAGTGCTTGGCGGCTGTGGCAGTGCAGTGCTCGCAGCCAGCTCCCCTACTGGCATCGGTGTACTCGGTGTCGCCTTCGCCTTCGGCCTCACCGTGCTGACCATGGCCTTCGCCATCGGCCACATCTCCGGCTGCCACCTCAACCCCGCCGTGTCGTTCGGGCTGGTGGTGGGCGGGCGTTTCCCGGCCAAAGAGCTGCTGCCTTATGTGATCTCCCAGGTGATCGGTGCCATTCTGGCTGCCGGGGTGATCTACCTCATCGCCAGCGGCAAGGCCGGTTTCGAGCTGTCCTCGGGGTTGGCATCCAACGGCTACGCCGACCACTCGCCCGGCGGTTACACACTGGGTGCCGGCTTCATCAGTGAAGTGGTGATGACCGCCATGTTCCTGGTGGTGATCATGGGTGCGACCGATTCCCGCGCGCCGGCAGGTTTCGCGCCGATCGCCATCGGCCTGGCGCTGACCCTGATCCACCTGATCTCGATCCCGATCACCAATACCTCGGTCAACCCCGCGCGTAGCACGGGGCCGGCCTTGTTCGTTGGCGGCTGGGCCCTGCAACAGCTGTGGCTGTTCTGGGTGGCGCCGCTGATCGGCGCTGCAATCGGCGGCGCGCTGTACCGCGGCCTGGCGAAAGAGCCCTAGCGCTGGTGCACGCAGCGCCCAGCCGCGTAGGTTTCGCGCACAGTGCGGTCGTCGCCCAGGGTGGTGAGCACGAACAGGGTTTCTTCGATGCTGTTGGATTGCTGAATGCGGTAGTCCAGCAGCGGCGTGGCCTTGTAGTCCAGCACCACGAAGTCGGCATCGTTGCCCGGGCGCAGGCTGCCGATGCGGTCATCCAGGCGCAGCGCGCGGGCGCCGCCAAGGGTGGCCAGGTACAGTGACTTGTACGGGTGCAGGCGCGCGCCTTGCAGCTGCATCACCTTGTACGCTTCGTTCAGGGTGTTGAGCAGCGAGAAGCTGGTGCCGGCGCCGACGTCGGTGCCCAAGCCCACATTGACCTTGAAGCGCTCGGCCTGCGGCAGGTTGAACAGGCCGCTGCCAAGGAACAGGTTGGAGGTGGGGCAGAACGCTACGGCCGAACCGGTTTCGGCCAGGCGCTGGCACTCGTCGTCGCACAGGTGTACGCCGTGGGCGAATACCGAGCGTTCGCCCAGCAGCTCGAAGTGGTCGTAGACGTCCAGGTAACCCTTCTGCTCGGGGAACAGTGACTTGACCCAGTCGATTTCCTTGAGGTTCTCCGAGAGGTGCGTGTGCATGTACACGCCGGGGTGTTCCTTGAGCAACTGGCCGGCCAGGGTCAGCTGTTCAGGGGTACTGGTCGGGGCAAAGCGCGGGGTGACGGCATAGTGCAGGCGGCCCTTGCCGTGCCAGCGCTCGATCAGCGCCTTGCTTTCGGCATAGCCGGACTCGGCGGTGTCGGTCAGGTAGTCCGGGGCGTTGCGGTCCATCATCACCTTGCCGGCGATCAGGCGCAGGTCCAGGCGCTCGGCTTCTTCGAACAGGGCATTGACCGACTCGGGGTGCACGCTGCCGAACACCAGCGCAGTGGTGGTGCCGTTGCGCAACAGTTCCTTGAGGAAGATCTTCGCCACCTGGTCGGCGTGGTCTTTATCGGCGAACTGTTTTTCGCAAGGGAAGGTGTAGGTATTCAGCCAGTCCAGCAGTTGCTCGCCGTAGGAACCGATCATGCCGGTTTGCGGGAAGTGGATGTGGGTGTCGATGAAGCCTGGGGTAATCAGCGCGTCCTGGTAATGCTCGACCGGGATGCCGGCATTCAGCGTCGGCAGCAGTTCGCTGGCGTGGCCAATGGCGCTGATGCGGCCATCGTCGACCACCAGCAGGCCGTCCTCGAAGTACTCATGGGAAGCCTCCAGGCCAACCTCGGCCGGGTCGGCGATGCTGTGCAGGATGGCGGCACGGTAGGCTTTGCGGGTAACGGTCATAACACACTCGTCAAATGGCTTGGCTGCGCCGGGAAGGCGGCAGCAACTGGGCAATGGGGCCGGCATTGGCGGCAGCGTCGTGCTGGCCGAAGCAGGCGTTGTAGGTGGCGATGATTTCGGCGGCGATGGACACGGCGATCTCGATGGGCAGCTTGCCCTTGACCTCGGCCAGGCCCATCGGGCAGCGCATGCGCGCCATCACGGCTTCGTCGTAGCCGCGCTCGCGCAGGCGGTGCTCGAACTTGACCCGTTTGGTCTTCGAGCCGATCAGGCCGAACCAGGTGAAATCATTGCGCTTGAGAATGGCGGCGGTCAGTTCCAGGTCGAGCTGGTGGTTGTGGGTCATGACGATGCAGTAGCAGCCTGGCGGCAGGTCTGCGACTTCGTCGACCGGTTCCTCACTGACGACCTTGGTCACCCCGTTGGGGATGAGTTCGGGGAATTCCTGTTCACGCGAGTCGATCCAGCGCACCCGGCAGGGCAGCGCGGCGAGCAAGGGTACCAGAGCCCGGCCGACATGGCCCGCGCCGAACACGGCGATCTGGGCCTGCACGGCGGCCATGGGTTCGAACAGCAGCACGGTCACGCCGCCACAGCACTGGCCCAGGCTGGCACCCAGGCTGAAGCGCTCCAGGTGCGGGGTGGTGCGCTGCTCTTCGAGCATTTGCCGGGCGATGTGCAGGGCCTTGTATTCCAAGTGGCCGCCGCCGATGGTGTCGAACAGGCCGCTGGCGCTGACCACCATCTTCGAGCCGGCATTGCGCGGGGTCGAGCCGCGCTCCTCGATGATGGTCACCAGTACGCAGGCTTCGCCACGGGACTGGTGGTCGGCGAGGGCGTTGATCCATTGGTGCATGATGCAGTTCCTCTTCAGAGCAACGCGATCCGCTTTTTGTGGGAGCGGCCTTGTGTCGCGAAAGGGCTGCGCAGCAGACCCAAAAATCTTTATTGCGGCACAGAACCTGGGGCCGCTGCGCGACCCTTTCGCGACACAAGGCCGCTCCCACAGAAAAAGCGGTTCGGCGGTGTTACTGGGTGACGGTTTCCAGTTCAGGCTCGGCAGGCTGCGCGGCCGCCACCGCCTTGCGCATCTGCTCACACCCCCACAACACCCGCTCCGGCGTTGCCGGCGCGTCCACCTGCGGTTGCACGCGGTAGTCGGCTAGGCTGGCCACGGCGTCCTTGATCGCGCACCAGGCAGCAATACCGAGCATGAATGGCGGCTCGCCCACTGCCTTGGAGTGGAACACGGTGTCCTCCGGGTTCTTGCGGTTTTCCACCAGTTTTACGCGCAAATCCAGCGGCATGTCGGCCACCGCCGGGATCTTGTAGCTGGCCGGGCCGTTGGTCATCAGCTTGCCCTTGGCATTCCACACCAGCTCTTCGGTGGTCAGCCAACCCATGCCCTGGATGAAGCCACCTTCCACCTGGCCGATGTCGATGGCCGGGTTAAGCGAATCGCCCACGTCGTGCAGGATGTCGGCGCGCAGCATCTTGTACTCGCCGGTCAGGGTGTCGACGACCACTTCCACGCAGGCGGCGCCAAAGGCGAAGTAGTAGAACGGCCGGCCGCGCGCCTGGCTGCGGTCGTAGAAGATCTTCGGTGTGCGGTAGAAACCGGTGCTGGACAACGACACCTGGGCGAAGTAGGCCTGCTGCACCAGTTGCTCGAAGCTGACGATCTGGTCGCGCACGCGCACATGGCCGTTGCGGAATTCGACGTCTTCCTCGGTTACCTGGTAATGCCGAGCGGCGAACTCGGTCAGGCGCTTCTTGAGGATTTCGGCGGCGTTCTGCGCCGCCTTGCCGTTCAGGTCGGCACCGCTGGAGGCAGCAGTAGGCGAGGTGTTGGGCACCTTGTCGGTGTTGGTGGCGGTAATCTGGATGCGGCTGAAGTCAACCTGGAAGATCTGCGCCACCACCTGTGCCACTTTGGTGTTCAGGCCCTGGCCCATCTCGGTGCCGCCGTGGTTCAGGTGGATGCTGCCGTCGGTGTAGATGTGGATCAGCGCACCGGCCTGGTTGAGGAAGGTAGCGGTGAACGAGATGCCGAACTTGACCGGGGTCAGCGCCAGGCCCTTCTTCAGCACCGGGCTGTTGGCATTGAAGCGGCGGATCGACTCGCGGCGCTCGGCATAGTCGCTGCTGGCTTCCAGTTCGGCGGTCATTTCTTCGAGCATGTTGTGCTCGACGGTCTGGTAGTAGTGGGTGACGTTACGTTCGGTCTTGCCGTAGTAGTTGGCCTTGCGCACCGCCAGTGGGTCACGGCCCAGGTGGCGGGCGATATGGTCCATCACCTGCTCGATGGCAACCATGCCCTGCGGGCCGCCAAAGCCGCGGTAGGCAGTGTTGGAGGCAGTGTTGGTCTTGCAGCGGTGGCCGTGCACGGTGGCGTCGCCCAGGTAGTAGGCGTTGTCGGAGTGGAACATGGCGCGGTCGACGATCGAGCCGGACAGGTCGGGCGAGTAGCCGCAGTTGCCGGCCAGGTCGAAGTTGATGCCGTGCAGGCGGCCGTTGTCGTCGAAGCCCACGTCGTACTCGACGTAGAACGGGTGGCGCTTGCCGGTCATGGTCATGTCTTCGACCCGTGGCAGGCGCATCTTGGTTGGCTGGCCGGTCAGGCGTGCAACCACGGCGCACAGGCAGGCCGGGCTGGCGGCCTGGGTTTCCTTGCCGCCAAAACCGCCACCCATGCGGCGCATGTCCAGCACCACCTTGTTCATCGGCACGTCGAGCACTTCGGCGACCAGCTTCTGCACCTCGGTGGGGTTCTGCGTGGAGCAGTAGACGATCATGCCGCCGTCTTCGGTAGGCATCACCGAAGAAATCTGCGTTTCCAGGTAGAAGTGCTCCTGGCCGCCGATGTGCAGGGTGCCCTGGATGCGGTGCGGGGCACTGGCCAGGGCGGCAGCGGAGTCGCCGCGCTGGTGGGTATGGCTGTCGAGCACGAAGTGCTTCTTGCGCAGCGCCTCGACCACGTCCAGTACCGGCTCTAGGTCTTCGTATTCGACGATGGCGGCCATGGCTGCGCGGCGTGCGGTTTCAAGGTCGCGGGCGGCCACGGCGAGCACCGGCTGGCCGAAGAACTCGACCTTGTCGATGGCCAGCAGCGGGTCGCCGGCCACCACCGGGCCGATGTCTTTCAGGCCGGGGATGTCTTCGTGGGTGATGGCGATGCGCACCCCCTCGAAGGCATAGCACGGCGTGGTGTCGATGCGCAGGATGCGCGCATGGGCACGGTCGGCGGTGCGCGCATAGACGTGCAGCTGGTTGGGGAACTCCAGGCGGTCGTCGATGTACAGCGCCTCACCGGACACATGCTTGTCGGCGCTGTCATGCTTGACGCTGCGGCCGACCCCGGTGGTCAGGTCCTGGCTGAACAGTTCGGCCATCTCGGCCTGGCTCTTGGCTACGTGATGGTTAGACATAAGCGGTCACCCGGGTTTCGATGTACGGCGTTTGCTGTTCGATGAAGTACTTGCGCAGCAGGTTTTGCGCGGTCAGCAGGCGGTATTCCTTGCTGGCGCGGAAGTCGCTGAGCGGGGTGAAGTCCTCGGCCAAGGCCTGGCAGGCGCGTTCGATGGCAGCCTGGTTCCACGGCTTGCCGCGCAGCGCCGCTTCGCAGGCACGGGCGCGTTTGGGGATCGCTGCCATGCCGCCAAAGGCGATGCGCACACCGCTGACCACGCCGTCTTCGATGCTCAGGTTGAAGGCGCCGCAAACGGCGGAGATGTCATCGTCCAGGCGCTTGGACACTTTGTAGGCGCGGAACGCCCAGTCGTGGGTGGCGCGCGGCACAATGATCTTCTCGATGAATTCGCTGTCCTGGCGGGCAGTGATGCGGTAGTCGATGAAGTAGTCTTCCAGTGGCATCACGCGCTGGCGCTCGCCTTGGCGCAGCACGACCTGTGCATCCAGGGCAATCAGCAAGGGTGGCGAGTCGCCGATCGGCGAAGCGTTGCCGATGTTGCCGCCCAAGGTGCCCTGGTTGCGGATTTGCAGCGAGGCGAAGCGGTGCAGCAGGGCGCCGAAGTCGGGGTATTCCTCGTTGAGCGCACCGTAGCAATCGGTGAGTGGGGTGGCGGCGCCGATTTCCAGGTGGCTGGCGGTTTTTTCGATGCGCTTGAGTTCGGCTACGTGGCCGACGTAGATCATCACCGGCAAGGTCTTGTGGAACTGGGTGACTTCCAGCGCCAGGTCGGTACCGCCGGCCAGCAGCCGCGCTTCGGGGTGCGAGCTGTACAGGTCGGCAAGGTCGGCCACGGTCAGCGGCACCAGGCAGCGCTTGTCGCCGCTGTTCAGCTCGCCGGTCTGGGTTGGCGCAATGGCCTTGAGGCGGCTGATGGTTTGCGCCTGCTGGGCGTCGAACTGGTCACGGCAGGGCTGGCGGCAGCTCTGCTCGGCGGCGTCGAGGATCGGCCGGTACCCGGTGCAGCGGCACAGGTTGCCAGCCAGGGCTTCCTGAGCCTGGTGCAGGTCGGGGCCGCTGCTGTTTTTTTGCAGGGCAAACAGCGACATGACGAAGCCGGGGGTGCAGAAGCCGCATTGCGAACCATGGCAATCGGCCATGGCCTGTTGCACGCTGTGCAATTGGCCCTGGTGCTTCAGGCCCTCGACACTGATCAGTTGCTTGCCGTGCAGCGACGAAACGAACGTCAGGCACGAGTTCAGGCTGCGGTAACGCAGGCTGTCGTTGCCCTGGTCGTCCTGGGTCAGCTCGCCGACCACCACGGTGCAGGCGCCGCAGTCACCGCTGGCGCAGCCCTCTTTGGTGCCGGGTTTGCCCAGGTGCTCGCGCAGGTATTGCAGCACCGTCATGTTTGGGTCCAGGGCATGCTCACTATGCAGCTCCTGATTGACGAGAAACTGGATCACGGGGATGGCCTCGCAATGGTTTTATTGTTGTTGGGCGGACTCTAAGCAAGAGCTGTCCAGCTGGTCAATATTTTTCTGACTCAAAGGTCAGGAAATTGCTCATATCCATACCCGGCGGAACAAACTGCCCATATCTCAAGCATAGATCGCGCCGGGCGCGAGGCTGCCCGGCCGACCAAATAAACCGCCTGGCCCCTCTGCGCGATTACCGGCCAAGTACGCTACAATCCGCCCCCTGTGCCCAGTTCAATGATTTTGAAGGAAAACCATGACGTTCAAGGCCCCGGACAGCCTCTCCGAGCAGATTGCCGATTACCTGGCCGAACGCATCATCCGCGGCGAGCTGGCGCCAGGCGAGCGTATCCAGGAGCAGAAGGTCACCCAGGCACTCAACGTCAGCCGCGGCTCAGTGCGCGAAGCGCTGCTGATTCTCGAACGCCGCCACCTGGTGGCGATCTTGCCGCGCCGGGGTGCCCACGTAACCGAACTGGACGAGCGCAGCGTGCGCAGCCTGTGCGCGCTGATGGGTGAGTTCTACATCCTGCTGGGCAACGCGGTTGCGCAAAAATGGCGCACCGAAGCCGACCTGCGCCCGTTCCTGGAGATCCAGCAGCGCTTGCAGCGGGCTCACGACCAGATGGATATCAAGGCCTTCGTCGCTGACAGCTTCGCGGTCATGCGGGCGGCCTATCCATTCGCCGACAACCCGTTCCTGCAGGAAACCGTGGATAACCTGCAACCGGCCATGAGCCGAGCCTACTACCTGTCGCTGGACCAGCGCCAGGCCAACATGATCGACTACCTCGACCTGTTCGCCCGCTTGCTCGAAGCCGTGGTCGCCCGCGACCTGCCGCGCATTCGCGAGGTGCTTACTGCCTACGGCCAGCGCAGCTGTGAACTGGTGCTGGCGGCGCTGGCCCGAGGCTGACCGATGCGCCTGAAGTGCATTCGCCTGGCCGGGTTCAAGTCGTTCGTCGACCCGACCACGGTCAACTTCCCCAGCAACATGGCAGCGGTGGTCGGCCCTAACGGCTGCGGCAAGTCCAATATCATCGACGCCGTGCGCTGGGTGATGGGCGAGAGTTCGGCGAAGAACCTGCGCGGCGAGTCGATGACCGACGTCATCTTCAACGGCTCCAGTGGCCGCAAGCCGGTCAGCCAGGCCAGCATCGAGCTGGTGTTCGACAACAGCGAAACCACCCTGGTTGGCGAATACGCCGCGTACGCCGAAATTTCGATCCGCCGCAAGGTCACCCGCGACGGGCAGAACAGCTATTACCTCAACGGCACCAAGTGCCGCCGGCGCGACATTACCGACATCTTCCTCGGTACTGGCCTGGGGCCACGCAGCTACTCGATCATCGAGCAGGGCATGATCTCCAAGCTGATCGAAGCCAAGCCCGAAGAGCTGCGCAACTTCATCGAGGAAGCTGCCGGTATCTCCAAGTACAAGGAGCGCCGCCGCGAAACCGAGAACCGCATCCGCCGCACCCAGGAAAACCTGGCACGCCTGACCGACCTGCGCGAAGAGCTGGAGCGCCAGCTGGAGCGCCTGCATCGCCAGGCCCAGGCGGCCGAGAAGTACCGTGAGTACAAGGCCCAGGAACGCCAGATGAAAGCGCGCCTGTCGGCCTTGCGCTGGCGCGACCTCGACGAGCGGGTACGCCAGCGCGAATCGGTGATCGGTGACCAGGACGTGTCCCATGAAGCGCTGGTGGCCGAACAGCGCAATGCCGATGCCAGCATCGAACGCCTGCGCGACGGCCATCATGAATTGTCCGAGCGCTTCAACCAGGTGCAGGGCCGCTTTTACTCGGTAGCCGGTGACATCGCCCGGGTCGAGCAGAGTATCCAGCACGGCCAGCAGCGCCTGCGCCAGTTGCAGGACGACTTCAAGGAAGCCGAGCGCACGCGCCTGGAAACCGAATCGCACCTGGGCCATGACCGCACCTTGCTGGCCACCCTGGGCGAAGAGCTGGCCATGCTCGAGCCCGAGCAGGAAATGACCTTGGCAGCCGCCGAAGAAGCGGCTGCCGCCCTGGAAGAGGCCGAGCTGGGCATGCACGGCTGGCAGGAGCAGTGGGACAGCTTCAACAGCCGTTCCGCCGAGCCGCGGCGCCAGGCCGAAGTGCAGCAGGCGCGCCTGCAGCAGCTGGAAGCCAGCCTGGAGCGCCAGGCCGAGCGCCAACGCAAGCTTGGCGAGGAGCGCGAGCAACTGGGCAGCGATCCGCAGGATGCCGCCATGCTCGAACTGGCCGAGCAACTGGCCAGCAGCGAAATGCTGCTGGAGGAATTGCAGCTATCCGAGGAGCAGGTGGTTGAGCGCCTTGAGGGCGCGCGCGAGCAGTTGCAACAGGCCACCCAGGCCCAGCAGCAGGCGCAGGGTGACTTGCAGCGCCTGGGCGGTCGCCTGGCATCGCTTGAAGCCTTGCAGCAGGCCGCCCTGGAGCCGGGCGCAGGTGCTGCGCACTGGCTGCAATGCCAAGGCCTGGAGCAACAGCCGCGCCTGGCTGAAGGGTTGCGGGTGGAGCCGGGTTGGGAGCTGGCCGTGGAAACGGTGCTTGGCGCCGACCTGCAGGCCGTGCTGGTGGACGATTTCAGCCGCCTCGATTTTGCCGGCCTGGAACAGGGCGAGCTGCGCCTGCTGCTGGCCAGCGGCGCCGGCGCTTCTTTACCCGGCAGCCTGCTGGAGAAGGTTGAAGGGCGTATCGACCTGGCGCCCTGGCTAGGCCAGGTCAAACCCGTGCAAGACCTGGCTCAGGCGCTGCAACAGCGCGCCGCGCTCGGCGAAGGCCAGAGCCTGGTCAGCCGCGATGGCTACTGGGTTGGCCGGCACTTCCTGCGCGTGCGCCGTGGCGGCGAGGCCGAGGGCGGCGTGCTGGCGCGCGGCCAGGAAATCGACCGCCTGGGCCAGGAACAACTGGAGCAGGAAGCGGCGCTGGAGCAGCTGGAGCAGCAACTGCAGGCCCTGCGTGAGCAGCAACTGGGCCTGGAAGAGCAGCGCGAACAGCTGCGCCGCCGTACCCAGGAAGAAAACCGCCTGCACGGCGAGCTGAAGGCCAGCCTGTCAGCCAGCCGCGCCCGGGCCGAGCAGGTCGAACTGCGGCGCCGGCGCCTGCAGGAGGAACTGACCGAGCTGGAAGAACAGCGCGCCCTGGAGCACGAGCAACTGGGCGAAGCACGCCTGCTGCTGCAAGAAGCCCTGGAGCTGATGGCCCAGGACACCGAGCAGCGCGAGCAGCTGATGGCCCGCCGTGACAACCTGCGCGAAAGCCTCGACCGGGTGCGCCAGGAGGCCCGCCAGCACAAGGATCACGCCCACCAGCTGGCCGTGCGCCTTGGCTCGCTGCGTGCCCAGCACGACTCCACCCGCCAGGCCCTGGAGCGCCTGGAGCAGCAGGCCGCGCGCCTGACCGAGCGCCAGGAGCAGCTGAGCCTGAACCTGGAGGAGGGTGAAGCCCCGCAGGAAGAGCTGCGCCTGAAGCTTGAAGAGCTGTTGGAGCGGCGCATGAGCGTTGATGAGGAAATGCGCAAGGCCCGCCTGCACATGGACGAAGCCGACCGCGAACTGCGCGACGCCGAAAAGCGCCGTACCCAGGCCGAGCAGCAAGCCCTGCTGCTACGCGGCCAGCTGGAGCAGCTGCGCTTGGAGTGCCAGGGCCTGGATGTGCGGCGCAAGACCCTGCAGGAGCAGTTGCTGGCCGATGGCTACGACCTGCAAGGCGTGCTTGCCACCCTGGAGACCGAGGCTAGCGAGCAGGGTACCGAACAGGAACTGGAGCAGCTTGAGGCGCGTATCCAGCGCCTGGGGGCGATCAACCTGGCGGCCATCGAAGAGTACGAGCAGCAGTCCGAGCGCAAGCGCTACCTGGACGCGCAGGACGCCGACCTGGTCGAAGCATTGGAGACTCTGGAAAACGTCATCCGCAAGATCGACAAGGAAACCCGTAACCGCTTCAAGGATACCTTTGATCAGATAAATGCCGGATTACAGGCACTTTTCCCAAAAGTTTTCGGTGGCGGCAGCGCTTATCTGGAACTGACGGGCGAAGATCTACTCGATACAGGGGTGACGATCATGGCGCGACCACCGGGCAAGAAGAACAGCACCATCCATTTGCTGTCCGGCGGCGAGAAGGCACTGACCGCTTTGGCGCTGGTGTTTGCCATCTTCAAGTTGAACCCCGCACCGTTCTGCATGCTCGACGAAGTCGACGCGCCGCTGGACGATGCCAACGTCGGGCGTTACGCCCGTCTGGTCAAGGAAATGAGTGAAAGCGTGCAGTTCATTTACATCACCCATAACAAGATTGCCATGGAGATGGCGGATCAATTGATGGGGGTGACCATGCATGAACCAGGTTGTTCACGTCTTGTTGCAGTTGATGTGGAGGCGGCCATGGCCATGGTCGACGCTTGATGCGCGACGATAGGGGCACATTCTGTAGCGAAATGCCCCCGCCATGTGCGACAGACGGTGTAAAGTTGTCTTTGGTCGTGCTAGCTTAATGTCACTCGTTTTTTGCGTGGGTAAAACGCCTGTCAGAACATAGAGTTGGCGCCACGTGTTAAAGGGCTTTGAACCCTTTGTTTTCAAGCATATTTTTATAGAGGCACGGGATTACATGGAAATCGGTCTGCGCGAGTGGCTGATCGTCATCGGCATCATTGTCATTGCCGGGATTCTTTTCGACGGCTGGCGCCGCATGCGCGGCGGGAAAGGCAAGTTGAAATTCCGTCTGGATCGCAGTTATTCCAACCTGCCGGACGAAGAGGGCGGCAGTGCCGAAGTGCTCGGCCCGTCACGGGTGCTGGATGCCCACAAAGAGCCCGAGCTGGACGAAAGCGACCTGCCGTCGCTGAGCGCGTCTGCGCGTGATCGCGAGCGTGAGCCCAAGCCGGCCAAGGCCAGCAAGCGCGGCAAGCGCACCGCTGCTGCGCAAGCGCAGCAGGGCGACCTGAACCTGAGCGCCGAGCCGCGTGAGCCCGACCTGTTTGCCGACAGCGACGACGACTTTGCCGCCGACAACACCCGCAGCAATGCTGCGCCGGCTGCCAGCAGCAGCGTCAAGGAGCTGCCACCGGCCGAAGAAGTGCTGGTGATCAGCGTGATCTCCCGCGACGAGGGCGGCTTCAAGGGCCCGGCGTTGCTGCAGAACATTCTGGAAAGCGGCCTGCGCTTTGGCGAAATGGATATCTTCCACCGCCACGAGAGCATGGCCGGCCACGGCGAAGTGCTGTTCTCCATGGCCAACGCAGTCAAGCCTGGCGTGTTCGACCTGGATGATATCGACCACTTCAGCACCCGTGCGGTGAGCTTCTTCCTCGGCCTGCCGGGCCCGCGTCATCCGAAGCAGGCCTTCGACGTGATGGTGGCTGCGGCGCGCAAGCTGGCCCACGAACTGAACGGTGAGCTCAAGGACGACCAGCGCAGCGTGCTGACCGCCCAGACCATCGAGCACTACCGCCAGCGCATCGTCGAGTTCGAGCGCCGTGCGCTGACCCAGAAGCGCTGACAGATCCAGACGAAAGAGCAGCCTGAGGGCGTGCTGGTCGGTTCGGGTGTTGTTGTTACCTGTTCCGGCCCTATCGCCGGCAAGCCAGCTCCCACAGACATACCATTGTCCTCCGGGCCTGTGGTGTACCTGTGGGAGCTGGCTTGCCGGCG
>NZ_JBDJLK010000052.1:0-38775 GCF_039673335.1 Pseudomonas sp. TWI929 | reverse complement strand
CCGCAGAGCGGCCCCGGCGATTTGTGATGTGTAGCTGAAATCCTGGGGCCGCTCTGCGGCCCGATCGCGACACAAGGCCGCTCCTACACGGGGATCGCCTCAGGCGGTTTAATAACGAATTGTGATGCCAGGCATCATGACAATATATTTATCCTTATCAATTTCAGGCCCTAGCATCTGTAGCCCGCCATCGCCCATCACCATGAGGTTTTGATGAACAGTTCGCTCTTCGTACACCAACGTACCGCAGCCTTGTTACTGCAGCACTGGCGCAGCGGTGAGCTGCTGACGGAACTGCCTGCCAGCCTCAAGCCCGAGACGCTGAAGCAGGGGTATGACAGCCAGGACCAGCTGTTCGCCACCGCTGCGGGCCAGCGAGCCGGGTGGAAGCTGGGTGTCGGCAGCCCCGCAGCCATGCGCGCCGCCAATTTGTCGCGGCCGTTGATTGGCCAGTTGGAGGCGGGGCGTTGCCATGCTGATGGCGTACATATCCAGCTGCCAGCCGTTACGCCGGTAACCATCGAATGCGAGGTCGCCTTCGTGCTCGACCGTGATATCGCACCGCAAGCCGGGCGTTTGCCGGTCAGCGAAGATATCCGCGCCACCTGCGTCACCTTCGAAGTGGTGCGCTCACGCTTCGTCGACCGCAAGGCTGTCGGCTGGCCGAGCTTTGTCGCCGACAACGTCGGTTTCGAAGCACTGGTGGTCAGCGGCAGCCTGGGCGCAGGTATGGATATATCGCTTTTGGCAGACCTGGCCGAGACCACCGAGGTGTACGTAGACGGCGAATTACGGGCACGTGGCTTGTCTGGCGATGCGGCGACCGATCCGCTGGTGTCGCTGGCCCACCTTTATGCCCATGCCGCCGAGCGTGGCCAGACCCTGAAGGCGGGTGATGTGGTGACCACGGGGGCCATGTGCCAGCCGTTCGACTTGAACGAAACAGGGCACAAGGTTAGTGCCAAATACCTCGGCCACATGCTGTCGTTCACGCTGTAACTGCCGACCACTGCTCGAACGCCGCCTGCATTCTCTGCCGGGTCTGCGCATCGGCGGGAATCAGGTGCTCGATACGCAGTGATTGCACGGTGATGTCCTGCGGCATGCCGAAGGTGGTGAAAGTGGACAGGAACTTCAGCTCGCCATAGGGCGTCTGCACACGGGTCAGCAACACCGGCGTGGCCGACGCCTCGAGTGGGCTGCCCGGGGGTGGCAGGTCGCGCAGGCGTTCGGCCAGAGCCGGGTTACCGGCGGCCTCCCTGGACGCGCGCTGCCAGGCAGCGGCACGGATTTCAGGCGCATTGGCCAGATGATCACCCAGGCCGCCGGGGCACAGCAGTGTTTGCAGCAGGTTCAGGCCAGTCGCCGGCTGTGCGCTAACGCCGGCCATCGCCAGCAGCAAGCCGGTACTGGTATTGGCGGCGATGACGTCCCAGTTGCTGTCGATGACGATCGCCGGTGCGGGGTTGTTCACCTGCAGGATGTGCTCGATGGTGGCGTGCACCAAGGCCAGTTCAGGTGCATCGAGGGGCGAGGCGGCGTAGCGGGGCGCGTATCCGGCAGCAACGAACACTTCATTGCAAAGCGCCAGCGGCGCGCCAAGGGCCGAAAGCAGGGCATGCAAGGTGCTCGGGCTGGCCTTGGCGCGCCCGGTTTCCACACAGCTCAGATGACGCTGCGATAGCCCGGCCAGCAACGCAAGGTCAAGTTGGCTGAGCCTGGCCTGCTGGCGCAAGTGGCGTAGATGCTGGCCTGCCGAGGTGTGTGGGGCAGGGGTGCTGCTATGGAACAGATGCTGATTCATGCGTTGCCCTGATCGTCCTTGAGTGCAATGTCCATGACCTCACTGGTCATTGAGCGCAAGCAACCCTATCACTACTGTGCCCGCAAACCCTACCGAGGAGAGCAAGATGGGCATGCGTTTCTGTGCGCTGGCGTTGCTGGTGCTGTTTTCGCTGTATACCGGCTGGACGATGCTGATTGCCGAGCAGTCGCTGCTGGCATTCGGGCTGGCGCTGCTGTCGCGGCCAGACACCGCCCAGGTGGTCATCGACCTGTACCTGATGGCGGGGCTGGCTTGCTACTGGATGGTGAGAGACAACCGCACACGGGGTAGCGCCGGGGTCACGGTGCTGCCGTACTTGCTGCTGACCGCTGTGTTCGTATCGCTGGGGCCGTTGCTCTACCTGGCGATGAGGGGCGTTGTCGGGGAGCGCCAACCATGAGCAGTGCCTTGCAGGTTTACGCGCTGTGCGTGGTGGTGCTGTTCCTCAAGATGTTCCTGGTCTCCTGCTATCAGGGTTATCACCGCTTGCGTTTCCTGGCCTTCACCAACGCGGAGGATGCCGCTGTGTTCAAGCGCGCCGCGCAGACTGCGGAACGCCCGCAGGTGCTGCGCGCCGCAAGAGTGTGGGCCAATGACCTGGAGAACATCCCGGCCTTTTTCGTCCTGGGCGGGCTGGTTGTTGCCCTCGGAACACCAGCGGCTCTCGGTGCGTGGCTGAGCATCGTGTTCACCGTCGCCAGGGTCCTGCACACCTGGGCCTATCTGACGGGTGTGCAGCCGTGGCGAACGGTGTTCTATGGTGTTGGAGTAGTCTGCCTGCTGGGATTATGTGCAGACATCGTGCTAAAGGTGATGTAAGGCTTCGTCCCCTGATAGCTAACCGCCTATGTGGAAGATCACCCAGCCCTTCCGGGCTGCGCTGTCGCGCAGAGAACCGATGCAGGCAGGCGCGCCGCGCACCCTGTGGGAGCGGGCGCGCCCGCGAAGAATCCAACGCGGTGCATGGCACCGGCTGCGCCGGTGTTCGCGGCTAAAGCCGCTCCTACATGGGTATAGCGTGAGCCCGAAGCTTGCGCAGCCGCTACAGTATCAAGTCGTTAACGGTCAATGTGGTCACTCCCGTCAGCTGAATCGAGAATTCCGCAGCGGCATCGCCATCGGTATTGCCGTACAACACACCAGCTGAAAACTTCAGTTGGCCTGCTGCCGTGAAGGCGGCGTTGGCGGCGATGAAGGAAACGAATGGGTTGTCGGCGCTGGTGGTGGTGTTGGCATCCAATGCAGAGAGGTCGATTTTGTCGATGCCGCTCTCGAAGTCGCTGATCACATCCCGGGTTGAACTGCTGGTGCCCATCTCCGCCAGCGCACCGAATTTGAAGATATCTGCGCCTGCACCCCCTGCCAGAATATCCTTGCCCAGCCCGCCAATGAGGGTGTCATTGCCGTCGCCGCCGAACAGCTGATCGTTACCTTTGCCGCCATCAAGTACATTGTCGCCACGGCTGCCAGTCAAGTTGTCTGCATAGTTCGAACCGATCACCTTTTCGATGCCCATGACCACGTCAGCCCCGGACGAGCCGCTGGCCGTTGTCGCGGTTGATTCACTGAGCGTGAGTGTAATGCCTTTGCCACCTTTTACCGGCGCGTAGGTATAGGCAAGCGTATCGATGCCCGCGCCACCGTCAATGTGATTGACCCCGTTCCCGGCGTAAATCAGGTTGTCCAGGCTGTTACCGGTAATATGCGATGCACCCTTGGCAAAAATACGGGCATTCTCGATATTGTCGGCTAGCACTACGGTGCCGTTCTCCAGGTAGCTGTAGACGGTATCGATGCCGCCGGCAGCACCCTGCGTGGTTTCCACCACGCGGTCATCAGCATTGTCGACGGTGTAGGTATCGTCGCCATCACCGCCAATCAGGGTGTCGGCGCCGGCACCGCCGTCAAGCAGGTTGCTCTGTGCGTTGCCGGTAATTACGTTGTTCAGGCCGTTGCCCTTACCGGATAGGGCCGAACCGACAAGCACAAGGTTTTCGACATTATTGCCAAGCGTGTAGGAAGCAGCGGTAGACCTGACGGTGTCGGTACCCTGGCCGGCAAGTTCTGTCACGGTGTCTCTGGCGTCGTCAACCAGATACACGTCATCACCTTCACCGCCCCTCAGGGTGTCACGCCCGGCACCGCCATCCAGCGTGTCATTGCCAGCGCCACCGGTCAGCACGTTATTGCCACTGTTGCCGGTCAACACATTGTCGAGCGCATTGCCTGTGCCGGAAATGCCGGATGTACCTTTCAACAGCAGATCTTCGACATTGGCCCCCAGCACGTAGCTGATGCTGGCCTCGACCAGGTCCCGCCCACCCTGGGCGTTTTCCACCACGACATCGCCCGTGGCGTTGACGATATAGCGGTCGTCACCCTCGCCACCGTACAGCCTGTCGTTGCCGTTACCACCGTCCAGAAGGTCATTGCCTGGGCCGCCTATCAGCTGGTCGTTTCCTGCACCGCCAATCAACTGGTCATCGCCGGCCAAGCCGTAGATGACGTCAACACCCGCCGTGCCGACCAGCGTATCGGTAGCGTCACTGCCTGACACACTGCCTGGGCGCGCGGCGATGACGAGCAGAAACTCATCGCTCACCGTCAGCCCATCCGGGTCACTGGCGGTGACCCGGATGCTGTACGTCCCGGCATCGGGGATGGCGGGGGTGCCGGAGAAAGTCCGGGTGTTCGCATTGAATTGCAGCCAGGCGGGCAGGGCAGAAGCATTGGCTGCTGACGCCGTGTAGCTCAGGGCATCGCCGTCCCGGTCGGTAAACGCGCCGGCAGGCAAGGTGAACGTGAAGGCTGCACCGAGGGTGATGTTCCGGTCCTCCAGGGGCGTACTCAGTACAGGCGCCGTGTTGATGTTGGATGCCGCCACCGTGACGGTTACCAGCGCACTGTTGCTGCTTTGCCCGTCGCTGATCGTATAGCTGAACTTCGCTTCACCGACGAAGTTGGGGGTGGGTGTAAAACTGACGTTGCCATCGGCATCAAGCACCACTGTGCCGCCCACGCCACTGGCAACTGCAACCAGTACCAGCGGATCACCTTCAATGTCGCTGTCGTTGCCCAGTAATTGCGTGGCGGTGTACGTCACCGGTGTGTCCTGAGTGGCCGTCAGGGCATCGGGGTTGGCCTGCGGTGCATCGTTGACCGGTGTCAGGTCCAGCGTTGCGCTGCCTGTGGTGGTCACACTGGCGTCGCTGACCGTGAAGCTGAACGTGACGGAGCTGTCGTCGTTGAGTGCGGGTGTGTAGCGCCAGCTGCCATCCAGGTTGTCCACCAGGCTGCCGCCGCCGGAAGCGATCGTCAGGGCGCTGGCCGTCAAGGCGTCGCCATCGACGTCGCCTGCGTTGGCCAGCAGCTCGGCCTGGGTGATAAGCCGCTCACCGCTGTCCTCGGCGATGGCGGTGAGCAGGGTGGTTGTGATGGTCGGGGCATCGTTCACCGCTGCAAGGTCAAGGCGCTGTACTGCGTTGGCGCTGCCACCCTTGCCGTCGATGACGACATAGTTCAACAGCAACGGGCCGTTGTAATCAGGGGCTGGGGTGATCGTCCAGCTGCCATCGTCATTGCGGGTCACCGTGCCATGGTCAGCGACCAGGTCGGTGACAGAAAGCGCATCGCCATCCACATCGATGAATCCGCTCAGCAGTGCCGTGCTGGCGACGATGTAGGCCGTATCTTCGCTGCCGTTTGCCAAGGTGGCGGTGGGCGCGCCAGAGGGTGCTGCGTTGGCGGTGCTTGTCACCTGCACTATCAGGTCTGCCTGGGCAGGCGCGGCCTCGGTATTGCCGGTATGGTCGCTGGCTACCGTGTAGAACGCGTAGCTGTGCCCCGCCAACCCGGTATAGGTGGCGCTGGTCAGCGTGGTGTTTTCCAGCCAGGGGGTATAAGCGCCGCCGTTGTCGGAAACGAACACCGTGAAGCCCGCCAGGCCTGATCCAGCGTCATCGCCTTGCCAGCTGACCTCGAACTCGGTGCTTTGCACGGTTCGCAGTGCCGGGCTGCCGGTTGTGGCGGCAGCGTCCATCTGGCTGGTGGGTAGCTGGGCGTCGATGGTGTTGAAGATCGGTGGTGTGTCGATGGGTTCGTTGGTATCGAATACGATGGTTGCCTTGGCATCGATCACTGCCCCCGTTGCGGTGCCAGCAGCGGGCCTGACGCTGAAGTTCACGTAGCCTTCGCCGATGCCGTCGGCATTATTGGGTGGCAGGAAGCCGACCAGGGGGTTGTCAGGTATTTCACCGGTGTTCGGGTCGATTGCCGTCAATGTCCAGAAGGCCTGGTGACGCTGAACGTCGATGCCCGCCACGACATCGACCAGGAAGCCCTTGCTGGCGATCAGGTCGATACGGTTGCTGTAGAAGGCGATGCCTTGGGGAACCTGGATGTCGATGTCGCCCCAGCCAAAGTTGCCGAGGCGGAAACTGTTGATTCCGATGTCGCTGTCCAGCTCCAGCGTAATGGTGACCAGGCGAGCCGGTGCGGTTGCGGTGGGCTGGTTTTCGAAGCGGATAGTGTAGGGCAGGGTATCGCGGCTGCTGACCCAGTGTTGTTCGCCGTAGCCGTCTGGGCCGAGGATGTCGTTGGGGTCGGAGGGAGCGACGATTTGAATAGTGTTAGTGGTTTCGGGGGTTCTGTGAAAAAAATCAAATGCAGCAGTTGCGATTCTATCACTAATTCCGAGACGGTCATCCATGAAACTCCCAAACTTATACCCAAGGTCCAGTGCAGTATACAGCATGCCGATATGCCCCGTCGCGAGCTTAGCGGGAACCTTCAAAGCCCAAGCCCATAGAATTGGTTCGCCATATTCTTTATAGGCAATATAAGAATCGACGGCTAAAGTTGCAAGATCAGATACAAGCTTAACCTGGTCTGGTGCAGGGCCCTCGGCGTAATCGTGCAAATCCACAGTTGCAGCAACTGCATAAATGAATGCCTGCAACATAGAGCCCCTATCCACAGCGCCTACGCCATCCTTGATGGATTCAAGGAACTTTACGACATATAATGGGTTATTGCCTCTATCATTGAAGTCATTACTAGCAATTCCAGTTATCAAGCGTGTAACGCCAGCAGCAAATGATTCGGCGCCTAAAGGATCTATAAGCTGCGCAGGGTTGTTCTTGGCATAGCCGTAAAGATTTAATCCTCCGGCCACACCTATGGGGTCCTGCTGAATAAAATGCCCAACATCTTGATCGTACAGCCGTTGCCGCATGTACGACATGCCATCGTTATTTTTCATTACTCCCCATTGGCCAACATATTCAAACGGATTTTCGATGGCTTCGCTCGCAATCAAATTCTCGCCAAACGGCAAATAGCGATACTGATTGACATAGGCCCCATTGGTATCGGTTATCCCCGCTGCTGAACCGATTGCATCGAAGTCGTAATAACTGACGCCGTTTGAATCACGAGTCAGGCTTTCCAGTCCCAACCCGTAGCTATAAATAGCCACCTGATTGCCCGCTGCGTCGTATTCGGCCGCCACGTTCACCATGCCGGTCGGATCGAGCTGATAGTCGGTCCGTACGCCGTTATGCACGCTGGCAATGCGATTGCCGAGCGCGTCATATTCATAGCCCCAACTATCGCTCGGCGTCGCGGCACTGATCAGGCGGTTCTCGGCGTCGTAGCCGTAGGTGGTGGTGATGCCGTCGGCGGTCTTGCTTTGCAGGTTGCCGTCAGCATCGTAGGTGAAGGTCGCGTTGCCAGACTGGGTGTATTGATTCAGGTTATTGGTGACGTAGTTGTACGTTATCCCATTGTCGGTGACCGAGAGCCGGTTGCCGGCGGCATCGTAGCGGTACTCAATGTGGCGGCCGCCGGGCAATGTGACGCCGGTTAGCTGGCCGATGGCGTCGTAGTCGTAATGGGTGTTGCCGTCCAATGTCGAGACATCGGTGCGGCGCCCCATCGAATCGTAGCTGTAGTCGAAGCGCGAGTTAACCGTGCCATCGGCCTGGAAATTGACCAGATGGGTGAGTTGAGCGTTAGCGTCGTACTGGTAGGTGGTGTAGGTACCATTGCCGTTGTCGCCCCTGACCAGATGGCCAGTGCTGTCGTAGTTGTAGCGTGCGATCAGGTTGCCGGCGCCGTCGGTCAGCTTGGCCAACTGGCCATCGGCGTTGAAGTTGTAGTTAGTGACGTGGCCAATCTGGTCGACCATCTGGGTGCGATGGCCGGCCGAGTCGTAGCTGTAGCTCAGGAAACGGCCGGCGGCATCAGTGACCTTGATCAAGCGGTCAGCCGTGTCGTACTGGTAGGTGGTGTGGCTGTCGGCGTCGGTGGCGCTGGTCAGGTTACCGCGGGCATCCCAGGTGTAGTTGGCGCTGCTGCCGTCGGCATAAGTTTTGGTGATGAGCTGCCCACGGGCGTCGTAGCTGTAACTGATGCCGTCGCCGCTACGATTGAGCGAGCCGGTGAGATGGCCCTGCGCGTCGTAGCTGTAGGTTTCGCTGCTGCCGTCGGCATAGGCAATCTTGTTCAGGTTGCCGTGATCATCGTAGCCATAGCCGATGGCGTTGCCACGCTGGTCGGTAACGCTGGCTACTTTTCCGAAACCGCTTTCGTAGTTGAACTGGACTTGTCCGCCGAGGCCATCCTGGATCGAAACCGGATTGCCGTTGGCGTTGTACACGAAGCTGCTAGCGGTGCCATCGGGGTTGACGATGCCGGTCAGATTGCCGTCTGCATCGTAACGCAACTGGCTGACATGGCCCTGTGCGTCTTCGACCTGCGCCACCTGGCCCCGCTCGTTGAGGAGCAGATGAGTAACTGCGCCGCTGGCATCGGTGATGGTGACGCCATTGGTGCTGTCATAGGCGTAGCTGTATTCAACCGAACCGGTACTGTAGTGGTTGAGGCGCCCCTGGTCGTCGTAAGAAAAATGCTGCACCAGGCCATCGGGCTGAGTGATGGTGCTGACCGTGCCGAAGGCTGCACCCGGGGCCGTCACATAGTCGTAATGGGTGGTGCCGTTGACGGAGGTGACATCGGTCAGCAGGGTGTTACTGGCGTCGTAGCTGTAGGTGACGGTATGTCCCGCCTGGTCGGTCATGCTGGTCAGGCGCCCTGCGGCGTTGTAGGTGAAGCTCAGGCTATCGCCATTGCTGGCAACAACCTGGCTAAGTAGCCCACTGTTGTAGGTGGCAAGCAGCTGGTTCCCGTTGCTGTCGGTGATGCTGTTGAAGCTGCCGTCCGGGTTGAACGCGGTCTGGGTACCATCCTGTTGGCGCAGGAGGTAGGCATTGCCAATATTCACGAGCTGCGCAGTGCCAGTGCCTACAAAGCTGCCATCGGCCTGATGGACAAAAATGACCTGCACACTGCCCATGCGGACCACGACATCGCCATTGGCCTGTTGGGTAGCGCTAATGTCCCAGCTGAAGGTGTGGCCGCTACCGAGTGCGCTCGGCGTGGCAGGGCGCAACAAGGCGCCATTGGCAGTGGCCTGGGCGTACTCCATACCGAAAAGAGTACCGACGTTATTGCTCCCTCCCTCCAACTGATCCAGGCGCGTGGCATTTTCAGCCAGGGCATTCTGGTAGTCGGTGGTGGTGCTACCCAGTTGCTCAATGAGGTTGAGCTTGAGCTGGGCCCAGGAAGCTTCGTCGATGCCCGCTGGCTTTACGGCCTCCAGTTGCGCATTCCAGTCGATGACCTCGTCCGGCGTCATGCTGGAGACGCCAAGGCTGACCGTGCCTCGGCCGTTGAAGTTCGGCCGGAAGTAAAGCTGAATGCTACCCTCGGCCCCAGGGCTGAAGATGCCCGCCGGCCCCTCTTCATTGATCGCCAGAAATTGCAGGCTGGTGCCACCGAACTCGGCATCTTCCGGCAGCTTCAGCAGCGCATTGCCGGAAACGGTCAGCAGCGGAGCAGTAACATCCGTCTCGCCGACGTTCTTGTAAACGATGCGCACAACGCCACTACGCCCAACCAACAGCGCCGAAGGTGTCTCAACGCCATATTCGACGTGGCCCAGGGCACCGGTATTGACGGTGAACGCATCGTTCAACAGCGCGGTCCTGGCACCGTCCGACAGCTTGACGTCATAGGCTTCGGTAGCCATGCCGGTCAGGTCAAAGGTGGCCCATAGTTCGGTACTGTCCTTCCACAGTACCTGGCTGGCGCTGTGCGCTACCCCATCACTGCCCACCAGTTGAGCTGTCGTCTGTTCGGAGAATTTGGCACCGTCAATGCGAAGGGTAACTTTGCCTTTGTTGCTGCCGGCGTGAGTGCCAATGTCTGAAATCGAGAACTGCAGTATGTCGGCAGTCAAGGTATAGGGCACTGGCGAGTACTCAATCTCCTGACTTAGCGGGTTTAGCCGCTCGGCCATATTGGCATCCGGGCTATAAGCCATGATGTAGTAGGTGCCGGCATGGGTGTTGGCGACCACCAGGTCCTGGTCCGGTGAGTCTGCCAGCGTAAAGGCAAAGTCGAACGCGGAGCGGGTCGGCATATGGCCATAGCTGACATACAGCTCGGTATGGCCGCTGGCTGCCAGGCTGTCGTAGGCAAATTTCAGCGTCTCGCCTGCTGCTACATCAACCCGGTAGAAGGCCTGGCCGGGTTGTGGTTTGGCGTATACGCCGGCGTCCAGCAAAGTGTTGGTGACCGGGGTTCCCGGGGTCAGCGTCGGCACATCGACATGGACCGTTGCGGTGGACACCAGCTGGTTATTGGCCTCATTGGTTTCGGTCTGCTGATTGCGGATATCGCTGCGGACGATGACGTAATAGTCGCCTGGCAGCAGGCCGGGCATTTCGCCGGTGGCGGTTTCTGTATAGAAGCTGCCACCATTGACTGGCCCGTGGGTATCGACCCTGGCAAAAAGGGTATCGTTGACATCCCAGACGTTGTCCTTGGACAAATACACCGCATCAAGCCAGGCCCCGGTTGCAGTGTTGCCACTCAGGTTGGTGATGGTGTAGCTGATATGGGTAAGGTTGCCGGCAATTCCGAGCGAGGGCACGTCAATGGCCGTGGGGGTAAAGTCCACGGGCGGCGGCAAGGCAATCTGCAGCGGTTGGCTACCGCTAGTGACGTTATTAGCCTCGGCGTTACGCTCGTATACATCATTCCTGCTGTCGACCATGGCGAATAGGTAATACTGACCCGCTACGCCCTTGGGTATCAGGAAACTCTGGCTCAACGACACCGTGCCGTTTGCCGCCAGTGAGGTTGAATAATCGTTAAGGCCCAGGAAAATGTCGCTGCTTCGATCGAATACCGGATCGAGTGACAGATAGAAGGTTTGTCGCCACCCGGTTTGCGTCGGCGCATTGTTCAGGTTTTCGACGTTCCAGTTGACTGTAATGTTCTGGCCACTGATAGCAGGACCGGTCGCGTGTAAATCCTGAATGACGAGGTCCGGTGTAGGGCTCTGGGTAATGGTAGTGAGCGAGGCACTGATCGCCGAGTTGTTTGCAAGTTGCCCTCCCTCAGGAATAGCCTCTTGGATGTCGGTTCGCACGAACGTCCAGTAATCGCCTTGCAGGTCGATGGGCAAGTCGATACTGACCGAGCGGTGCTCCTGTTGCTGCGCGCCCAACCCGTTGACGTGCCTGGCAGCAAAAAATCTCAGGTCATCGGCGTTACCCAGTATGGTGTCTTTCGAGAGCACGACCTCATCAAACCATGGTCTGCCCTCAATGAAATGGGTCGGCCCGGGCCCCTGATTGGTGACCGTATACTGGACGGTAAGGGGCTGCCCGGAATTGGCGCTGGTAGCGGTGGTGACTGCAGAAACCTGAAGATCGGCGGGCCAGGGTTGTATCTGTACCGTGGCAGCGCTCGCGTTATTGGTTTCGTTGGTACCTTCGTAAACAAGATCATGCTCAAGACCAGCACCATCGTCCGTCACGACAAATAGCTGCGAATCACCCGTCCATTCGGCCGGCAGGGTAACGATAGTGCTGGCGGAATAACCCTCGCCTGCATTCAGCAAGCCTGCATGCTGAACCAGGGCTAGCGTGCGGTCGTCCTCATTACCCAATACCGAATCCTTGGACAGAACGATCCTGTCTGCCCAGGCACTGACGATGCTGTCACCCAATCCCTGATTGGTCACCGTCCAGTTGACCCTGAGCCCTGTGCCCTGCAGTACGGTCGCGGCAGTGCTGACGGCGCTGACGAACAGGTCGGCAGGCTTGGAAACGACCTCGATCGGCGCGGAGGCCAGGATGTTGTTCGCATTGTCCAGCTCAAAGACTTGGTTGCGATTGTCGGTGCTGACGATCAGGAAATAGTTTCCGGCAATCCCGTTGGGCAAGGTGGCGGTGAAATTCTGCACATACTGGTCGCCGATACTGAGAGTGCCCGCACGATGCAGATCTGTCGGACTTAGCTTGATGTCGCTGGCGTCAAGGGTCGTGTCACTGGACAAGTAAACGCTGTCATACCAGCCGTTGACTGCCGGGGCGGTGAGGCCATTGTTGGCCACGGTGAAACTGATATTGAGACCATGTCCTGCGACCGCCTGCCCGGCGGTGCTGATGGAGACTGGCTGCAAGTCCGGTGGTGGAGTCAGGCGTACCAGGGTGGCCTCGCTGTCAAAAGCCTTGTCGTTGGATTGCAGGGGGTTGCTGACGCCTGGCGCTGGGGTGAGCCGGACGAAAAAGTAAGCGTCGCCGGAATAACCACTCGGCACCACAACATCCATGCTGGTTGAAAACAGGCTTTGATGATTCGGGGCCGGCAATAAGGAAATGGGTGAGCCGTTGCCAATTGAGCCGAACCCGTTAGGGGCGTAGAACGTCTGCACGACCGTGCGCAGCAGTACATCGCTGGCGTCCAGTACGGAGTCCGTCGAGAGGAAGACCTGTGACACCCATGCCACGGCGAATGGATTGGCCGGTATCAAGCCCGGGCCACCACCCGGACTGAAAAAGTTTAATGAAATAGGCGATTCGCCAACATTGCTGACGGAGTAGCGAATGTTCACCACCTGGTCCGAAAATGCCTGGGCGGGTGCACTCACCAACTCGACTTGAAGGTCGGACTGTTGTGCCAGTGGCACGGGCTGGATGTCGACAACTGGGCTGGCCAGCAGATTGTCGTCTTCATGGCCTATCTCAAGCAGGTTCTTGCTGGAGTCTGCCTGTACGAGAATATGGAAATTACCTTGAAGATTGTTCGGCAGGGTAAAGGTCGCCTGGTTGACATAGGACTCGCCAATGTCCAGGTAGCTTGGGTTTTGCACATGCCCCAGGAGCAAATCGGTGCTGAATGCTCCGGTGTTCAATTGCTCATCTGTCGATAGCCAGACTGCGTCGGTCCAGGTGGCTGAGGTGGTCGGGCTGGTGCCGGTGTTCTTCACCACCCATTGCACGGTGATCGTGTTGCCTTGAAAAACAGCCGTCGGCGCGGTAATACGCTCGACAACCAGGTTTGGAGTGGGGGGCAGGCTGAAGTGGATCAGTGAACTTGCCGCCGTCACGTTATTGGCTTCACCCAGCCCACCTTCGGGTACCGAATTGCCGGCATCGGTCACGACCACGAAGCGATAGTCGCCCAGTGCATCGAGCGGAATCTGAATTGACTGGATACGCTCCAGCGGTGAATCCGGGTTGAGCGTGCCGGTAAAGCTGAACTCGCCCATGAGGCGGTCAAGTTCAGGGGTGTCTGGATCATCCAGGTAAACCAGGTCACTCCAGGTGCCGGTAAGTGGGGCTTCACCACGATTGGTGATTGTCCAGGCAAGCTCGATTGGCATTCCGGTATTGGCCAGAGAAAGCGGGTAACGGGTGGCCACCTGGCTGACCACCAGGTCGCCATCGACATTTTTAACCGTAACGATCAGTTCCTGATCTACGCTGAGTCCGCCTTGATCGGTCGAGCGCACCGTTATGGTGTGGGTCGGATGGCTTTCAAAGTCGATCAGGCTGGCATTGGCTACCAGCAGCGTGTTGCCTTGCAGCAAGAAGCGGCCATTAGCGTCATCCAGCAGCAGGTAAGTGAATTGTGTGTCGTGGTCGGGGTCCTCGGTACTCAGTGTCCCCACCTGTTCGCCATCACTGCCCAGTTCGTAGATACCCGTGGACGTAAGCGTGATGGTCGAGGGGCGCTCGTTGACATTGTTGACGGCAATACTCAGGGTTTTTTCGATGCTCAGGCCGGTGCTATCGGTGGCCCGCACCTGGATGTCGTGCGCGGCTGCAGCTTCGTGGTCCAGCAGGCTACCGTTGCCCACCTGCAGTTGCTTACCAACCAGCACAAAGCGGCCATTGGCATCGTCAAGCAGCTGATAGGTATGCACGTCGCCGGCATCCGGATCAAGGGTCGACAGTGTGCCGATCACTGTCCCGCTGGCAGCGTTTTCATCGACTGACGACACATCAAGCAGCAGATTGCTGGGTGGTTCGGGCAGGTTCACCACGGTCAGGGCAAAATCGCTGCTTGCCTGGGCGCCGGCACTGTCGGTCGCGATGACCCTGACACTGTAGGTGCCAATGTCGGGATCATCCGGCGTACCGCTGAAAGTACGCGTCGCGGCATCGAAATGTAGCCAGCCCGGAAGGGCCGAGCCTGCAGCCAGTATCGCGGAGTAGTTAAGCGTGTCCGCTGTGTCCGGGTCGGCAAAGGTGCTTGCCGGCAGGACGAAACTGAACGGCTGACTGTCCGTTGCGGTTTGCGCTTCGATGGGGTCGGCAGCTACCGGTGCGTGATTCAGGGTGCGAATTGTCAGGGTGAATGTGTCAGCAACCCTCGCACCGGCCAGGTCGGTTGCGAATACGCTCAGCGCCAGCGTGCCAGCATCAGCAGCGTTGGGCGTTCCGGAAAACTCACGGGAAATCGGGTTGAAGTTCAACCAGGTCGGCAAAGGCGAGCCGTCGGCCAGCGTTGCGACATAACTCAGTGAATCACCGACATCGACATCAAGGAAGGTGTTTGGCGCAACCGTGTAGCTGAACGGCTGGCCTTCCGATGCCGTCTGGTCGGAGATGGCGTTGAGGACGACAGGCGCGTCGTTGACGTTGGCCACACTCAGGGTGAAGGTAGTTGCAACACTGGCGCCGAGGCTATCGATGGCATTGATCCGAACACTGAGGGCGCCTACATCCGCATTGGCCGGGGTACCGCTTAGCGTACGTGTGGCGTCATCGAAATGCAGCCATGTGGGCAGCACCGAGCCGTCCGCCAGGTTTGCGGTGTAGCGCAGGGTGTCGCCGGCATCCGCGTCAGCGAAGGTGGAGAGGGGCACCACCAGGGTGAATGCCTGATCCTCCACCGCAGCTTGATCGGCGATCGGTTCGGCTACCGTTGGCACATTGTTGTTGCCAATTGAAGCGGCAGTCCACACTGTGCCGTCGGTGAACTCGATGCGCTCGACCTGGTACTGGGTGTTGTTCTGGAAGGGAGGTTGCAGGAACCAGTTCTGCACGGTGACCCGGTCAAGGCCGTTGCGGTGGGCCAGTACCAGGTCCATGCCGTTCTTGATGACCTCGATATCGCCCGCTGCAATGCCGGGGCCGAACTTGAGGACATCGGCGTTCGCACCGATGAAGTAAATGTTCTCCTGAATCAGGTCCTGGCCGTCGCCCAGGTTGAACTCGTAGACATCGCCCCCGCCGGTGCCGCGCAGGGTGTCATTACCGGCACCGCCGCGGTAAATGTTGCCTTCGGTGTTGAAGAAATCATTGCTTGCGTTCGTGGCGCCGCCGAGTACGTCGTCGCCCAGCCCGCCGATCAGGGTGTCCTGGCCGATACCACCGTCGAGGGTGTCATTGCCGTCGCCGCCGTCGAGGGTGTCGTTGCCCGAACCGCCATCGAGCAAGTCGGCGCCCAGGCCGCCGAGCAGGGTATCCTCGCCATCGTCGCCGGCCAGGTTGTCGTCACCATCGCCACCGATGAGGGTGTCGTTGCCGGCGCCGCCGCTCAGGGTGTCGGCCCCCAGCCCGCCGTCCAGCAGGTCGTCTCCGCCCAGGCCACTGAGCACGTCGTCACCGTCGAGGCCGCTGAGGGTGTCGGCATAGCCCGCCAGGCCGATCAGGGTGTCGGCGCCTGCGGTACCGGTCTGTATCTGGAACGGCGCGGTGATCTGCGCGGAAGTCCATACCGTGCCGTCGGCAAACTCGATGCGTTCGACCTGGTACTGGGTGTTGTCCTGGAAGCTGGGTTGCAGGAACCAGTTCTGCACGGTGACCCGGTCGACGCCGTTGCGGTGGGCCAGTACCAGGTCCATGTCGTTCTTGATGACCTCGATATCGCCCGCTGCAATGCCGGGGCCGAACTTGAGGACATCGGCGTTCGAACCGATGAAGAAGATGTTCTCCTGAATCAGGTCCTGACCATCGCCCAGATTGAACTCGTAGACATCCGAGCCGCCTGTGCCGCGCAAGGTGTCATTGCCGGCACCGCCCCGGTAGAGGTCGCCTGCGGAGGTGAAAAAGCCACTGGTGGTAAACGCAACGGCGCCGAGCACGTCATCGCCCTGGCCACCGATCAGGGTATCCTGGCCCTGGCCACCGTCGAGGGTATCGTTGCCGTCGCCACCGTCGAGGGTGTCATCGCCGTTGCCGCCGTCCAAGGTATCCGCACCCAGTCCACCGAGCAGGATGTCCTGGCCGTCGTCGCCCGCCAGGCGGTCGTCGCCGTCGCCACCGTCGAGGGTGTCGTTGCCGGCGCCGCCGCTCAGGGTATCGGCCCCCAGCCCACCGTCCAGCAGGTCATCCCCGCCCAGGCCGCTAAGCACGTCGTCACCGTCAAGGCCGCTGAGGGTGTCGGCATAGCCTGCCAGGCCGATCAGGGTGTCGGCGCCTGCGGTACCGGTCTGTGTCTGGAACGGCGCGGTAATCTGCGCGGACGTCCATACCGTGCCGTCGGCAAACTCGATGCGTTCTACCTGGTACTGGGTGTTGTCCTGGAAGCTGGGTTGCAGGAACCAGTTCTGCACGGTGACCCGATCGACGCCGTTGCGGTGGGCCAGTACCAGGTCCATGCCGTTCTTGATGACCTCGATATCGCCCGCTGCAATGCCGGGGCCGAACTTGAGGACATCGGTGATTGAGCCGAAGTAGAGGTTTTCCTGGATCAGGTCCTGGCCATCGCCCAGGTTGAACTCGTAAACATCGGTGCCGCCGGTGCCGCGCAGGGTGTCGTTGCCGGCGCCGCCCCGGTAGATATTGCCTTCGAAGCTGAAGAAGTCACTGCTTGCATTCGCGGCGCCGCCGAGTACGTCGTCGCCCAGCCCTCCGATCAGGGTGTCCAGGCCGGCACCTCCATCGAGGGTGTCATTGCCGTCGCCACCGTCGAGGGTGTCATTGCCTGACCCGCCATCGAGCAGATCGGCGCCCAGACCGCCGAGCAAGGTGTCCTGGCCATCGTCTCCGGCCAGGCTGTCGTCGCCGTCGCCACCGATGAGGCTGTCGTTGCCGGCGCCGCCGCTCAGGGTATCGGCCCCCAGCCCACCGTCCAGCAGGTCATCCCCGCCCAGGCCGCTAAGCACGTCGTCACCGTCAAGGCCGCTGAGGGTGTCGGCATAGCCTGCCAGGCCGATCAGGGTGTCGGCGCCTGCGGTACCGGTCTGTGTCTGGAACGGCGCGGTAATCTGCGCGGACGTCCATACCGTGCCGTCGGCAAACTCGATGCGTTCTACCTGGTACTGGGTGTTGTCCTGGAAGCTGGGTTGCAGGAACCAGTTCTGCACGGTGACCCGATCGACGCCGTTGCGGTGGGCCAGTACCAGGTCCATGCCGTTCTTGATGACCTCGATATCGCCCGCTGCAATGCCGGGGCCGAACTTGAGGACATCGGTGATTGAGCCGAAGTAGAGGTTTTCCTGGATCAGGTCCTGGCCATCGCCCAGGTTGAACTCGTAAACATCGGTGCCGCCGGTGCCGCGCAGGGTGTCGTTGCCGGCGCCGCCCCGGTAGATATTGCCTTCGAAGCTGAAGAAGTCACTGCTTGCATTCGCGGCGCCGCCGAGTACGTCGTCGCCCAGCCCTCCGATCAGGGTGTCCAGGCCGGCACCTCCATCGAGGGTGTCATTGCCGTCGCCACCGTCGAGGGTGTCATTGCCTGACCCGCCATCGAGCAGATCGGCGCCCAGACCGCCGAGCAGGGAGTCCTCGCCATCGTCGCCGGCCAGGCTGTCGTCACCATCGCCACCGATGAGGGTGTCGTTGCCGGCGCCGCCGCTCAGGGTGTCGGCCCCCAGCCCTCCGTCCAGCAAATCGTCTCCGCCCAGGCCACTGAGCACGTCGTCACCGTCGAGGCCGCTGAGGGTGTCGGCATAGCCTGCCAGGCCGATCAGGGTGTCGGTGCCTGCGGTACCAGTCTGTGTCTGGAACGGCGCGGTAATCTGCGCGGAAGTCCATACCGTGCCGTCGGCAAACTCGATGCGTTCTACCTGGTACTGGGTGTTGTCCTGGAAGCTGGGTTGCAGGAACCAATTTTGTACAGTGACCCGGTCGACGCCATTGCGGTGGGCCAGTACCAGGTCCATGCCGTTCTTGCTGATCTCGATGTCAGTCGGTGCAATGCCGGGGCCGAAATTGAGGACATCGGTGATCGAGCCGAAGTAGAGGTTCTCCTGGATCAGGTCCTGGCCATCGCCCAGGTTGAACTCGTAAACATCGGTGCCGCCGGTGCCACGTAGAGTGTCGTTGCCGGCGCCGCCCCGGTAGATATTGCCTTCGAAGCTGAAGAAGTCACTGCTTGCATTCGCGGCGCCGCCGAGTACGTCGTCGCCCAGCCCACCGATCAGGATGTCCTGGCCAATACCACCATCGAGGGTGTCATTGCCGTCGCCACCGTCAAGGGTGTCATTGCCCGACCCGCCATCGAGCAGATCGGCGCCCAGGCCACCGAGCAAGGTGTCCTCGCCATCGTCGCCAAATATAAGGTCATTGCCACCACGACCTGAAAGCGTATCGTTCCCGCCATTCCCATGGATTTCGTAGTCGTCATCGTTCGGGGCGATCAAGTTGTCAGGAGACGGGGTACCATCAATTCTGGTGGCCATTTCCTATTTCCTCGCTGTTTCAATAGCCTTACAGCTGCTGTAAGAAACAGCAGCGCCGATGAAGCCGGATGCCTTCTTCCTGAAGAAATAACCTGCCTGTTTGTGCAACTAAGGAGAGAACGCAGCGCCCAGGCTGAGATGCTGATGAGCCGGATGACTGGCGCGGCGAAATGTCAGCCAATTGAGTTCGGGCATTCTGACGTCGAGGGTTTTGAACGCGTGACCGGGGACACTGGCTGCGTGGCGCATGGCAAGCTTGACGACAGCCATGCACAGGCCGATCACGAGGAAGTGGGGGGAGTAGGGGGCAGCGATTTCCACGCAAACCCCGTCAAACCGATACGCCATGCTGATTCTCCTCGCTGTAACCAGGAGGTGCTTCACCGTCTGGTGAAGCGTTCGGCTTCCACGCATTGCATCTGCAGGTAGCCGTACCTGGCTCAGGCGCACAACTGAGGTTCAACTAAGCGCTAAAAGCAGAGGGACAATTGACTGACCCGACCAGTTGGATCGTAGGCCGCCAAACAACATATCTAAATGGAAAATCTAGTCAACTTCGATAACTAGCGCCAGAACCAGGCAGCCTTTTTCTTGGACCGAGTTAGATCCGGCGGTGCCTTGGATGTAGCGAGCAGTTATAGCTTATGTTCGCGGTGCGACTAACTACTCGACCACTTGCGGCTGAGAGCCCCTCCATGTTCAGCATGACCACATCGGTTACCGGCGCCAATCGCCCGACGCGCACCACGAAGAGCGGGGCGGGCGATGGCGGTATCACCGGACTGCAGGGCCAACCCTACAAGTGCTGCAAGGCTCTACTGTCAGCCTGTTGATGTATCGCCAGGTTTTGGCCGGTACAATTTGCATGAGCCAGCTTGATGCTTTCCTGTAACGGTACTAATACTTAAGCACTGCCGAAGAGGGATGATCATGCAGACGCGCTTTGTGGTGGTTCCAGCCGTGCCGCTCAAGAAAGAAATCTATCCTCGAAACCTTGGCTTTCCCGCCACATTGGCGGCGGGCTATGACCTGTACGACACACAGGAAAAGCTGCGTCTGAGCCTCAATTACCCGACCCGTGCCGAGGCGGAATTCCAGTGCTCATCGCGCAACAGTTGCCTGGATGTCGACGAAGCGGATATTGCGGGTAATGGTTGACGCACGCGAATACCGGCGCTGCCGGAGCCATCAACCGTGTTTACGCAGCGCTTCTACCAATGCAGCCTTGGTCATGCTGGAGCGCCCCTTGATGTCTTTACTGCGTGCTTCCTTCATCAGGCTCTCTTTGCTCTGGCTTTCCAGAGAGCTGCCCGAGGTCCGCGAATGACCCTGGCGGGTTTTGGCCGCCCGCTTGGCAGAGTCCGAGCGAGCAGTTTTCTTTTCACTGGCAGATGTCGTTTTCCCCGAGCCTCCTTTCTTCTCGCCACCTCCGGATTGCTTGTTGACGGTGGCCCAGGCACGCGCTTCGGCTTCATCTTTCGACACGCCCTTGTGCTCGTAGCTCTCCTCTATGTGCTCGGCCTTGCGCTTCTGCTTGTCGGTGTACTTGCCCTTGTCGCCGCGTGGCATGGTCTTCACTCCTGCTGGTTTGCCTGAGCGGTTGAAAGCCTGCGCGCCAGCAGAGTGCCGGGTAATGGACGGACGGTGCGCTTGCCTTGGCCGGCAGTCATCCAATCGACACATTCAGCCTTTAGGGTTGAGACAAGAGCCGTTACAGGGCTGCGGTCCAACTGGTCGAACCGGGATGACTCATGAAGGCAATGGACAGCGCTACAGCCAGGCGCAAAGGCATCAAGCTCCGCGCCACGGTGATTTACCGCAAGGATGGCCAGGTTCTTTTTGTGCGCAAGCGCAATGCCAAGTGGAACCTCCCGGGTGGCAGGGTCGAGCCGGATGAAACGCCGCTGCAGGCTGCTCGGCGCGAGATGGCGGAAGAGACCGGCCTGGCATTTGATGAACTACGTTTTGTCAGCGAGTACCGCGAAGAGCGGGTTATTCACTACCTGTTCGAAGCTCGCAAGGCTGGGGACAAACCCCGCCCACTGAACGAAATTGACGCCTGTCGCTGGCTCAAGCCCAGGCAGGTGGCGAAGCGCAGGGTGCGGCGCCCGATCAAGACTTTGCTCAGGCGCTGCGCGTAGGGCAATGCCTGTCAGATTGTGCCTGGCTCGTGACAACGGGCGCCAAGAAGCTGGCTATCGAGCCGCCTTCGATTACCAGGGTATGACATGGATTTGCCGTCATGGCACAGGCAAAAAGCTCTACCGCGCGCTCTGCCATTCAATAGTCACAAAGCTGTAACACAGCTGATGCAAAGTGTGCCGGCCATCACACGGAGCACATTTAGATGATACGCCTGATGAAGTCTGCTGCACTCGCTGTTGCCGTCTCCCTTTGCGCCACTGGTGCAGCCTTTGCCGCAGATAATGTCCGCCTGACCGGTTCCGGCGCCAGCTTCCCTGCACCCATCTACCTGACCTGGTTCAAGGACTTCAGCAAGAACGCAGACAGCGTCACTGTTGACTACCAGTCCAAGGGTAGCGGCGCAGGCGTTCAGGACTTCCTGAACAAGACCGTCGACTTCGCCGCCAGCGACTCGGCCATGAGCGAAGCAGACATTGCCAAGGTTGGCGAAGGCGTGCAATTGCTGCCAATGACCGCCGGTGAAATCGTCCTGGCCTACAACCTGCCGGGCAACCCGAAGGGCCTGAAGCTGCCACGCGATGCGTACTCCAACATCTTCCTGGGCAAGATCACCAAGTGGAACGACCCGCAAATCGTTGCCGCCAACCCAGAGCTGAAGCTGCCTGACATGCCGATCACCGTGGTCGTGCGTGCTGACTCCAGCGGCACCAACGCCGTGTTCACCAAGCACCTGTCGGCCATCAACCCGGCTTTCAAGGAAGCACTGGGTGAAGGCAATACCGTCAACTGGCCGGCCACCGACAAGTTCATCAAGTCGCCGAAGAACGATGGCGTAACCGCCACTGTTCGCCAGACCCCAGGCGCCATCGGCTACATCGAGTACGGCTTCGCCAAGCTGGCCAAGGTCGACTTCGCCCAGCTGCAGAACAAGGCCGGCCAATACGTCGTGCCGAACGCCGAGAGCGGTGCCGAGGCACTGGCTGCGGTGAAAATGCCTGAAAACCTGGTCGCTACCCTGCCGGACCCGGAGGGTGCCAAGTCCTACCCGATCACTTCCTACACCTGGATGATCTTCCGCAAGGACAACGGCAACCCGGCCAAGGCCAAGGCCATGCGTGAAATGGTCGAATACAGCCTGACCGAAGGCCAGAAGATCGCCGACTCGATGGGTTACATCCCGCTGCCACCGTCGGTTGTCGACCAGGTGCGTAAAGCGTCTGCCAACATCCAGTAATACCCAGGCGCTCCCGGTATTGGCATGAAGCCATGCCGGGGGTGTTTGTCCCTTGTCCCGGAACTCGCCAATGAACACACCTTTTGCCATACCGGATAACCCCGACTCCGCGTGCCAGCCACCGTCTGCGAAAGACTTCCTGGTCGATCGCACCTTCCGTGCGCTTGCGCGCATTGGTGTGGTGCTGGTGCTGGCGCTGGTCTTCGCGCTGGTCTACGAAGTGGGCCGCAAGGCACTGCCCGGTATTGAAAAGCACGGCTTCGATGTGCTGTTTGGCAGCGTCTGGGACGTTAACCAAGGCAAGTACGGTATTCTGCCAGCGATCTGGGGCACGCTTTACAGCGCCTTTATCGCATTGTTGATCGCAGGTTTCTTCGGCGTCAGCATGGCCATTTTCCTTACCCAGGATTTCCTGCCGGCCAAGCTCGCCGCGGTGTTTCGCACCATCGTCGAGTTGCTCGCCGCCATCCCCAGCGTGGTTTATGGCCTGTGGGGCATCTATGTGGTTATCCCGGCGATTCGCCCGCTGACCGCCTGGTTGAACAGCGAGCTGGGCTGGATCCCGTTTTTCGGCACCTCCTTGAGCGGGCCTGGCCTGCTGCCTGCAGCCCTGGTACTGGCCATCATGATCCTGCCGACCATTGCCGCCGTTTCCCAGGATGCGCTGACCAGCGTACCGATGAAAACCAAGCAGGCTGCCTATGGCATGGGCACCACGCACTGGGAAGCCATCCTCAAAGTGATGGTGCCATCCGCTGCCACTGGCATCTTCGGCTCGCTGGTGCTGGGCCTGGGCCGCGCACTGGGTGAAACCATGGCGCTGGCCATGCTGGTCGGCAACGCCAACACCATTTCCCTGTCCCTGTTCGCCCCGGCCAACACCCTGGCAGCGCTGCTGGCGCTGAACTTCCCGGAAGCCGGCCCGAACGAAGTCGAAGTGCTGATGTACGCGGCACTGGTGCTGATGTTCATCACCCTGCTGGTGAACGTGCTCGGCTCGATGATCATGCTCTACGCCCAGCGGGGTAACAAACAATGACTGACTTGACGACCCCTGTAGCCGCTTTGCCCAGCCTGCAACGCAAGCTGGAAGGCCGTGCCCTGCGCAGCCTGGTGTTGACCACGCTGGCCTGGTTCGCGGCACTGGTGGCCAGCGTGCCGCTGATTTCCGTGCTGTACATGCTGATCACCCGCGGTGGTGCACGCCTCAACCTGGAGGTGTTCACCGAACTGCCGCCGACCGGCTTCGAGATGGGCGGCGGTTTCGGCAACGCCATGGCCGGTACCTTCGTCATGGTTGGTATTGCCGCAGCCATCGCGGTGCCGGTGGGTATCCTGGCAGCGGTGTTCCTGGCCGAGCTCGGCCCGGACAGCAAGCTGGCCAACGCCGCGCGCTTTGCCGCCAAGATGCTCACCGGCCTGCCGTCGATCCTGGCAGGCGTATTTGCCTACGCCCTGGTGGTAATGACTACCGGCACCTACTCGGCACCGGCGGGCGGTGTGGCGCTGGCGGTGCTGATGCTGCCAATCGTGGTGCTGACGGCCGAAGAGTCGATGAAGATGGTGCCCAAGATCATGAAGGATGCCGCCTACGGCATGGGCTGCACCCGTGCACAGGTGATCTGCAAGATCGTCCTGCCTACCGGCCTGCCCGCCATCCTCACCGGCGTGATGCTGGCCGTGGCCCGTGCCGCTGGCGAAACCGCGCCGCTGCTGTTCACCGCGCTGTTCAGCAACTACTGGATCTACCACAACGGCGATCTGGCGGTGATGAACCCCACAGCCTCGCTCGCCGTACTGATTTACAACTTCTCCGGCATGCCATTTGACAACCAGCTCGAACTCGCCTGGGCGGCGTCGCTGGTACTGGTGATGATCGTGCTGGTAATCAACATTCTTAGCCGTGTATTCGGCAAGCCCAAGTATTGAGAAAGGGAGCATCCAACTTGAACGTATCCACTGCGCAAAAAGCCGCTCCCGTGGCCAGCGAAGCAACCCCTATCGTCATGGACTGCAAGCTGGACAAGATCTTCTACGGCAACTTCATGGCAGTACGCGACAGCCATGTGCCGATCCGCAAAAACGAAATCACCGGCTTCATCGGCCCGTCCGGCTGCGGCAAGAGTACCGTGCTGCGTAGCCTCAACCGCATGAACGACCTGGTGAAGGGTTTCCGCTTCGAAGGCCATGTGCACTTCCTTGGGCAAGATGTCTACGGCAAGGGCGTAGACCCTGTGGTAGTGCGCCGTTACATCGGCATGGTGTTCCAGCAGCCGAACCCGTTCTCGATGAGCATCTTCGACAATGTCGCATTTGGCCTGCGCCTGAATCGCTACAAAGGCGACCTGGGTGACCGCGTGAAGCATGCCTTGCAGGGCGCCGCGCTGTGGGACGAAGTGAAGGACAAGCTCAAGGTCAGCGGCCTGTCCCTGTCCGGTGGCCAGCAGCAGCGTCTGTGCATTGCCCGCGCCATTGCTACTGAACCGGAAGTGCTGCTGCTGGACGAGCCGTGCTCGGCACTCGACCCGATTGCCACCCGCCGGGTGGAAGAGTTGATGGTCGAGCTGAAGAAGGACTACACCATCGCCCTGGTGACCCACAACATGCAGCAGGCGATTCGTGTGGCCGACACCACGGCGTTCTTCTCGGTCGATATCTCCCAGGGTACCCGTACCGGCTACCTGGTCGAGATGGGCCCTACCGCGCAGATCTTCCAGAACCCGCGCGAACAACTGACCAGTGACTACATCAGCGGCAAGTTCAGCTGAGTCAGTGATTACCTAGGTGGCCGGGTGTTGCAACCAGGGGGGGTGCAACACCCGGCCGCGTTACCTTCCGTTAAAGTGTTACCCGGGATTTCCAATGCGAGCGACGCGTCGTCTTGATCTGTCAGCGGTAGAGCGCGCACTGCGCGAGGTGCAAGGCCGTTTTGCCGAACTCAGCCAGCATTTCACCGAACCGCGTGATCCATTTACCGATGAGGTGCTGCTGAACGTGGTTGAAGGTTATGCCTTGATTGACGACTATGTCGCTCGCGGTATCGACCTGTTCGACCTGCAACAGCTGAACCTGATGCTGGAAATCAACGCCACCGTGCTGTGTGGCAGCGACCCGGCCCGGCGCGTGGAATTCGCCCCGCACCTGGCCGCGACCGAGGCGCACTTTTTCAACAACGTGGAAGGTGGCATCAAGGATTTGTACAACTGGTACAGCTCGTATGGCAGTGACTCGATCTGGAAGCGGGCGGCCGGTGTGTATGTGCGAATCCTCAGCAAGCCGCAGCTGTTCATCGAAGGCAACAACCGCACGGGTTCGCTCATTGTCAGCTACCTGCTGATGCGTGCCGGGCTACCGCCATTCGTGCTGTCGCTGGACAACGCCGAGGGTTACTTCAACCCGTCCTCGGTCATACGCAACTCCGCTAAACACGGTGTCAAGGCATTGTACGAATTACCCAAGATCAAGAAAAAGTACGCGGCTTTCCTTGAAGCGAAGGCGCCTGAGCCTGGCAAGTTCTTCCTGCGTGGCACGCACGTGCCTGCCTGTGAGGGGAGCCGCTGATGCAACCGGTATCCATGTTGGAACGCGGGCGGCAAGCCATCGAACGCAAGCTCAAGCGCGGCCAGGTACGCATTTCGTTCGACATCGACGACACGCTGGCCTGCCAGCCCGAGCATGCCGCCGCCGAGGACAGCAAGCTGCCTGGCTTCGTCCATCGCTGGTTGGGCGAGCCCCTGCGCAGTGGCACACGCGAGTTGATCCGCGACCTGCGTCGCCAGGGCTGCAGCATCTGGATCTACACCTCTTCGGGGCGCACCCCGGCCTACATCCGCCGCTGGCTGATGCTCTATGGCATCCATGTCGATGGCGTGGTCAACAGTGACCGGCACCAGCACATCCTGGCCCAGAACGGGCTGGTGAATTCGCCATCCAAGCTGCCGTCGGCCTTCGATATCGACCTGCATGTGGATGATTCCGAAGGCGTGCGCCTGGAAGGCGTAGACCACGGTTTCCGCGTGGTGGTGGTGTGCCCGAAGGATGAGCACTGGGCACAGAAGGTGAAGGACGCGGCAGTCGATGTGCAGGCACGGCTGGCCTGGCAGCAACCGCACCGCTATGAAATGCCGGCATGTCAGCGTTCGCAGGCGCTGGCTTCCTGAAGGTAAGCGATGCTGCTGAGACAGTGAAAATGGGGCTGCTTTGCAGCCCTTCGCGGGCTTGCCCGCTCCCGTAGGGATCGCGCATGTCCTGAGTCCGGCGCCATACCTGTGGGAGCGGGCAAGCCCGCGAAGGGCCGCAAGGCGGCCCCAGTTCATTCAGGCGTATTGATACCCGTCTGCTACTCATGTCTACAGCCTAAGTCTTGAACCCAGGCCCAAGCAGGTACCGGGACCAAATCACCGCGCCACACCCTCCACCCCAAAGCACCCGACACCCCACGCCAAAGCAGCGTTTCTGGCTGTTTGCCCACTTCTGATAATCGCCTCCGACATCCCGTCCCCGTTTCGGAGCGCGTCATGTACAACAATAACAATCTGTCCCCACGTTTCCTGGCTGCCGCCATCGCCAGCTTTTCTGCCCTGGGCCTGAGCAGCGTCGCCGAAGCCGAGATCATGCTGTACGACAAGGAGCAGACGACGTTTTCCACCGATGGCTACATCAACGCCTTCTACGTCAACAGCGAAGTCGACCGTGAAGGCGAGCAGTTCGATCGCCGCCAGTCGCGGGTGAAGATGGGCTTTTTACCCAACTACATCGGCTTCAACATGGGCAAGCAGGTGGATGACCTGAAACTCGGGGCGCGTGCCTCGTTCTGGGTAACCATCAACGACAGCGAAACCAACGGCACCGACACCGCCATCGACGTGCGCCAGTTCTACGGCACGGTGGCCAACCCCGAGTGGGGCGAAGTGCTGATCGGCAAGGACTTCGGGCTGTTCGCGCGGTCCAACATCCTGCTTGACGAGCTGTTGGCAGGTTATGGCCAGGTCAGTGACACGCTTGGGCTGGTGGACGGCGGCGGGGTGTCGTTCGGCAACATCGGCAGTGGCTACCCATACCCGTTCCCCACCTCGCAGATCACCTACCGCACCCCGGTGATGGACGGCCTGCGGGTGGCGGTGGGCATCATGGACCCGGTGGACACCAACGACAGCAGCCCGACCGGCAAGGCCTACCAGGAAAACCCGCGCACGGAGAGCGAGATCACCTACCAGTTCGACCTGGCCGGGGCGCAGATCTACAGCTGGGTCAACGGCAGCTACCAGACCTCCGACAACACTGACCCGACGGTGGAGTCGGTCACTTCCAAAGGCGTTGGCTATGGTGTGCAGGCCAAGATGGGCGGCTGGTCGCTGACCGGCTCGGGGTTTCAGGCCAAGGGTATCAACCCGTTTTTCACCAACAACGCGGGCGAACCGGTTTTGCGCAATGTCGACAGTGACGGCTACCTGCTGCAGGGCTCGTACAAGTTTGGCAAGAACCGTGTGGCACTGTCCTATGGCAAGACCAAGGACGATGGCAACGGCGCGGTGGGCAGCGGTGCGGACTACGAGACCCGTGGCGTGGCGTTTTTCCATGACGTCAACGACAACCTCAAGCTGGTGGCCGAGTACAACCAGTTTTCCATCGATGGGCATGAAACCAGCGCGCAGAACGAAGATACCGACACCTTTGCAGTGGGGGCGGTGTTGACCTGGTAAAGCCACTTGCTGCCCCCGGCGTGCGCATCGCGCTGGGGACTGACACCGTCCCTGTGGGAGCGGGTTTACCCGCGAACACCGGCGAAGCCGGTGCCATGCACCGCGGCGCATTCTTCGCGGGTAAACCCGCTCCCACAGTGACGGTGGCTGGCTCGGAGAGTTTGATATCTACGCGCATATGGGACTTTTACACCCATGGAACCGCCCACCCGCTACCCAAGTAGCATTCGTCCCCCGTACCCACCTTCGTACACTGGCCCCTCAGCCACCCCGCGCCGGAGACCACGATGCAGCAGGCTCACAACGACGGTGTGGTCAGCGCCATGTCCCAGGCTACCGACGCCCGGCTAGCCGCCCAGGAACTGGCGCGGCAGTTGCTGCACCCGCACCTGGGTTTCGTGCTGTTCTTCTGTTCTGCCGAATACGACTTGCAGGCACTGGGTGAAGCCCTGGAGCAAGGTTTTGGCGGCATCCGCCTGGTCGGCTGCACCAGCGCCGGCGAAATCACCCCGCTGGGCTACGGCCGTAATTGCGTGACGGCGGTGGGTTTCGATTACCGGCATTTTTCCATTGCCACCGAGCTGATCGATGAAATGGAGCGCTTCAGCCTGATCGACGCGCAGCAGATGGTCGAACGCCTGGTTGGTACCTGTCGCAGCAATACCTTGGCGCCAATCAAAGGCCATAGCTTTGCCCTGACCTTGCTCGACGGTTTGTCCAGCCGCGAGGAGATGGTGCTCGCCGCCCTCAGCGCAGCACTGGGCGACATCCCGCATTTTGGCGGTTCGGCGGGCGATGACAACTACCTGACCCGCACCCATGTGTATTACGGCGGCGCGTTCCACCACGGCGCAGCAGTAGTGGTGTTGGTCAATACCTGGCTCGACTTCGAAGTGTTCACCACCCACCACATCCAGCCACGGGAAGAAAAACTGGTGGTCACCGGTGCCGACAGTACCCAGCGGCGGGTTTTCGAGCTGAATGCCGAACCCGCTGCCGAGGAGTACGCCCGGCACATCGGCGTGCCGGTGGCGGCACTCGATTACCAGGTGTTCGCCGCCCACCCGCTGGCTGTGCGCATTCACGACCAGTACTACGTGCGGGCGATCCAGCAAGTGCACCCGGACCTGAGCCTGAGTTTCTACTGCGCGGTGGAAAACGGCATCGTGCTCACGGCCATGAGCCCGGGGCCGCTGTTGCCGAACTTGCACCAGCTGTTCGACGGCCTGCACCAACGCCTCGGCCCGCTGCTGCTGACCATCGGCTGCGATTGCTTCCTGCGGCGCCTGGAACTGCAGGGCCAGCACGGCCTGGAACCGGTGGGTGCGTTCCTGCGTGAACAGCGGGTAATCGGCTTCAACACCTACGGAGAACAGTTCAATGGCATGCACATCAACCAGACCTTCACCGGGGTCGCCATTGCCCGCAACCGGCCACCTGTCGGTCGCTGAACTGCAGGCCGAGGTCACCCGCCTGCAGCAGCAGAACCACAAGCTGCAGCGCATCAATGGCGCGCTGATCGAACGCATCGAGTCCGGGGTAACCCGCGGCAACGACCCTTACGCCGCGTTCCAGCACTCGGTGGTGCTGGCCGAGCAGGTGCGTGAACGCACCGATGCCCTGAGCCAGGCCATGGCCGAGCTCAAGGCCGTCAACCACCTGCTCAGCGAGGCCCGGCAGCGGGCCGAGACTGCCCACCAGCACCAGATTCGCCTGATTACCGACAATGTCCCGGCGCTGATCGCTTACTTGAACGCCGACCTGGTCTACGAATTCACCAACAAGGTCTATGAAGAATGGTACTGCTGGCCGCGTGGTGTAATGCTTGGCCAGAGCCTGCGCGAGGCGCACAGCGAACAGCACTACCAGCGCCTGGAAACCTACGTGGTGCGGGCGCTGGCGGGGGAGAGCGTCACGTTCGAGTTTGCCGAAACCAACATCAACGGGCAGGAGCGCTACATGTTGCGCTCCTACGTGCCTAACCGCCTGGCCAACGGTGAGGTGGTGGGCATCTTCGTGCTGATCCGCGACATCACCGAGCGCCGCAACACTGCACAGGCGCTGCACCAGGCCTATCAGCACCTGGAGCAGCGGGTGCGCGAGCGTACCGCTGAGCTTACCAGCCTCAACGACCAGCTGCTGCGCGAAATCGAAGAGCGCAGCCGGGCAGAGTCGCGGTTGCGCGAGGCCAAGCGCGAGGCCGAACAGGCCAACCTGTCGAAAACCAAGTTCCTTGCCGCAGTCAGCCACGACCTGCTGCAACCGCTGAATGCGGCACGGCTGTTTACCAGCGCTTTGCTTGAAAGCCGCGAGCCGCAAAACTGTGCTCATCTGGTGCGAAATGTCAGCAACTCGCTGGAAGATGTGGAGAACCTGCTGGGCACCCTGGTGGACATTTCCAAGCTCGATGCCGGGGTGATCAAGGCCGATGTCGCCCCGTTCGCCCTCAGCGAACTGATGGACAACCTCGCCGCAGAATACGCCCAGGTGGCGCGTAGCGAGGGGCTGGCGCTGCACTTCGTGGGTTGTTCTGCGGTGGTTCGCAGTGACATCCAGTTGTTGGCGCGGATCCTGCGCAACCTGCTCAGCAATGCCATCCGCTACACCCGCAGCGGGCGCGTGGTGCTGGGTTGCCGGCGCCTGCGTGGCGGCTTGCGCATCGAAGTGTGGGACAGCGGTATCGGCATTGCCGAAGAGCACCTGGACGAGATGTTCCAGGAGTTCAAGCGCGGTGATGTGCAGCGCCCAGATCAGGACCGCGGGCTGGGCCTGGGCCTGGCGATTGTCGAGAAAATCGCCGGTATCCTCGGCCACCGGATTCGCGTGCGCTCATGGCTTGGCAAAGGCTCGGTGTTCGCAGTTGAAGTGCCGTTGAGCGCCACTGCACCCAGGGCCCAGCCGAACCAGGCACTTTGCGAGCCCATGCTCGAACGCCTGCGCGGGGCGCGGGTGTGGGTGCTGGATAACGATGCGGCAATTTGCGCCGGCATGCGCACATTGCTGGAGGGTTGGGGCTGCCGGGTGGTCACCGCGCTGTCGGAAGAAGACCTGGCGCGCCAGGTGGACAACTACCACGCCGAGGCCGACCTGCTGATTGCCGACTACCACCTGGACAACGACTGCAACGGTGTCGATGCCGTGGCGCGGATCAATGCCCGCCGTACCCAGCCGTTACCGGCGCTGATGATTACCGCCAACTACAGCAACGACCTCAAGCAGCAGATACGCGAGTTGGGCCACACCCTGATGCATAAGCCGGTGCGGCCCATGAAGCTGAAGACCGCGATGAGCCATTTGCTGAGCAGCCAAGGCTAGATGAGGTGCCAGAAACTGAGTGTTATTGGGGCCGCAAGGCGGCCCCAAACAGCGGTTTCAGCGCCGCAGGTAATCAGCGAAATCGATATCGCCAGCACTGAGAATGGCCTGTACCCGGTTGTGCACATTGAGCTTGCGCAGTATCGCCGAAACGTGCGCCTTGACTGTGGTCTCGGCGATATCCAGGGTGTAGGCGATCTGTTTGTTCGACTCACCCTTGGTCATGCGTTCAAGCACCAGCAGCTGCTTGCGGGTCAGGGCCTGGAGCATTTCCGGCGGGAAGCTCGGGGCATCGTTGTGGCGCCGGCTGCTGCTGCTTTTCTGCGCGCGAATGATGTCGGGCGGCAGGTAGACATTGCCGTTGAGGATTTGCTCGATCGCTTCGATCATTTGTGAGCGCGGCGAAGACTTGGTGATGAAACCGACGGCGCCGTAGGTGATGGCCTGCAGCACGATCTGCTTTTCCTGCTCGGCCGAAACGATCACCACCGGCGTGGTCGGGGCCTCGTTGCGCAAGGTGATCAGGCCATTGAGGCCATGCATGCCGGGCATGTTCAGGTCGAGCAGGATCAGGTCGAGGTCGTCATGCGCCTGGGTCAAGGCCAGGGCGCTGTCCAGGTCGGCGGTTTCCATGACTTCGCTGCCTTGGAAACCATCGCTGATGACGTTGTGGATGGCTTCGCGAAACAGTGGGTGATCGTCGGCAATCAAAATTTTGTACATGGCCTTTTCACCTCGTTTTTATTGGATTGGGCGGGGCACGCGTTCGCAGGCGATGGCTTCAGGGGAAGGGCTGCGGTTGCGCCGGCTGCACTGGCAGGTTGGCTTGCTGCCAGGCGTCCAGGCCGTCGCGGTACCAATACAAATTGGTATAGCCCAGGGCTTTTGCGCGTTTTACCGCGTTCCAGCTTAACCAGCAATCGGAGCGGCAGTAAAAGACCAGTGGTTGCTCCGGGTGCCCGGCAGTGGCTTTTTGCAGGTTACGCACGAAGTAGTCCTGCCAGGCCGGGCTCAGTACGCCGTCGCCGGTGTTGGCCAGCCACAGGCTGCCGGGGAGGTTGCTGTGCGGTTCGTCTTCGATGAAGCGGCCTTGCAGCCATTGGCGGCGATAGACGTCGATCAGTACCGGCCTGGGCTGTTGGCCCAGCAACCGCTGGAGTGTGTTGGTGTCGATGACCTGGCCGCCCGCGACCTGCTGCGGGGTTGGGCTGCGGTAGAGGGTGGTGCGATAGCCCTCGGTGGAGAACAGCGGCGCGGTATCGGCCTGGGCGATGCCCAGCGACAGGCTTAGCGAAAGCGCCGCCAGCGATAGGCGTGGCAGCCGGGGCAGGGCACGAGGCATGGGTATTTCCTTTTTGTTATAGGCCCATTACATGCCAGTGGCGGTGCTTTGTGAATGCGACGATAGACAGTAAATGCAGTACTAAAGTAGTAGAGGGTAAACACCGTATCAGCCTTGATGCGGGCCCTGTGGGAGCGGCCTTGTGTCGCGATAGGGCTGCGAAGCAGCCCCAGCAGTATGTGCAGCGCAGCTCAAATCGAGGGGCCGCTTTGCGGCCCTATCGCGACACAAGGCCGCTCCCACAAGAAAAGCGCGTTCACATGCCAGGTTTTCAACGCGGCTTGCGCAGCGCCGCATGCTGGGGGTTGAAGGTGAGTATCGCCAGCAGCGTGAACAGTGCGGTCAAACCCAGGCACACCGCCAGCGCCAGCAGGTTCAGCCGCTCATACAGGGCAAACCGCACCAGCTCCACGGCATGGGTAAACGGGTTCACCGCGCACAGCCAGTACAACCATTCGCTGGCCTCGCGCATCTTCCACAACGGGTATAACGCCGAAGAGAGGAAAAACAGCGGGAAGATCACGAAGTTCATCACCCCGGCAAAGTTCTCCAGCTGGCGGATCGCGTTCGACAGCAATAGCCCCAGGGCACTGAGCATGAAGGCCACCAGCAGCAACGCCGGCAGCGCCAGCAGCAAACCTGCGGCAGGCGGTTGCACGCCGTACACCCAGGCAATGGCCAGGAAGGCATACACCTGCAGCAGCGATATCAACGCGGTCGCCAACAGCTTGCTGCCCAGCAGGAATGGCCGCGGCAATGGGCTGGTCAGCAGCACGCGCATGCTGCCCATCTCGCGGTCATAGACCATCGACAACGAGCCCTGCATGCCGTTGAACAGCAGGATCATGCAAGCCAGCCCCGGGATGATGTACACCTCATAGGGGATGTAGGTGGCGTAGGGCTCGATGATTGCTATGCCCAGGGCCGCACGAAACCCGGCGGCGAACACCAGCAACCACAGCAGCGGGCGCACCAGGGCGCTGAGCAAGCGCGTGCGCTGCAACACGAAGCGCAGCCATTCGCGCAGCATGATGCCGTTGAAACATTGCCAGTAAGCGTTCATCGGGCATGGGCTCCTGAGGGCGTGCTGGTCAGGCGGGCAAAGGCATTGTCGAGGTCGCCGCCGTGCTCCAGGCTCAGCGCATCGGCCTTGCCGCTGGCCACCAGGCGCCCCTGATGCAGGATCAGCAGGTCATCGCTGGGCTGCACTTCGTCCAGCAGGTGGGTGGTCCACAGCACACTCAGCTGCTGCTCGCGGCACAGCCGCCGAAGGTGCTGGTTGAGCGCCAGGCGGCTGGCCGGGTCGAGGCCGACACTGGCTTCGTCGAGCAACAGCAAGCGCGGCTCATGCAGCAGCGCGCGGGCAATTTCCACCCGGCGCCGATGGCCGATGTTCAGCTCGCGCACGCGATCGTGCCGGCGTTCGCCGAGGCCCTGGCGGGCCAGTTCGGCATCGACCCGCAGGTGGCTCTGGCGCCGCGACAGGCCATGCAGCGCGGCGTGGTAGCGCAGGTTCTGCTCAACGCTAAGGTCCAGGTCCAAAGTGCTTTGTTGAAACACCACGCCTAGCTGGCGCAAGGCCGGGCGCGCGGCGTTTCGCAGCGAGCAGCCGCACACGCGGATGTCGCCTTGTTGCAGGTCGTACAGGCGGGTGAGCAGGGCGATCAAGGTTGACTTGCCGGCACCATTGGGGCCCAACAGCGCGGCGAAGCGCCCGGGTGCCAGGCTGAAACCCACCTGCCTGAGTGCCTCGCGCTGGCCGTAGGCAAAGCTCACGTCACTGACTTCGAGGGCGTTCATGGCGTCACCACCACACCCCAGGGGTAGCGGCCGACCTTCACCGACTTGAGCACCTTGAGGTTCTTCGCATCGATCACCGACACGTCGCCGCTAACCCCGTTGGTGGCCAGCAACTGGGTCTGGTCGGGGGTGAATGCCAGCTGCCAGACCCGCCGCCCGACCAGCAGGTAGTCGAGCACCTCATACGTCTTGGCATCGATCACCGCTACATGGTTGGCCGGCCCCAGGGCGACGAACGCGTACTTGCCATCTGCGCTGAGCTTGATGCCCACTGGCTGGACCTTGTCCGGGTGCACGCCCTTGATCTGGAAGTTCAGGGTTTTCAGCACCTGGCGCGTGGCCACGTCGAGAATGGTCACCGTGCCGCCGATTTCCGCCGAGGCCCACAGCCGCGAGCCGTCCTGGTTGAACTCGACGAAACGCGGCCGCTGGTCCACCAGGGTGCTGTCGGCCAGGGTCTGGGTGCTGGTGTCGATCCAGTGCAGCATGTTGGTGGTCTCGCTGGTGTTGACCGCCCACTTGCCGTCGGGGCTGACCGCCATGCCTTCGGGCTCGATGCCGACGTCGATCTGGCCGAGCACCTTGTCGGTCACGGTGTCGATCACCGTCACCAGCGCGTCGTCCTCGTTGGACACGTACAACCAGCGGTCGTTGGGGTGCAGGGCGAACTGCTCGGGGTCCTTGCCGGAGGGTAGTTCCTTGATGATCTTGCGGGTGGCCACGTCCATCACCTGCACCCGGTCCGAGTCACTGGCGCAGATGTACAGCAGCTTGTTGTCGTGGGACAGCAGCAGGCCGCGCGGGCGCTGGCCCACCGGCAAGGTCTCGGTGACTTGCAGGGTTTGCATGTCGATCAGGCTGAGGCTGTTGTCCTTTTCGTTGGACACCCAGGCGGTGGCGGCCACGGCGTGCCCGCTGGCCAGCGCCAGGGCGCCCGACAGCAGGCTGGGGTAGAGCAGGGCCCGGGGGAAGAGGGGGCGGCGCATGGCGAATTCCTTATTGTTGTGGTTGTCGGCTCAGGGGTAGCTGCAGGTCACTTCGGGCTTGTCATAGCCCAGGCTGTCCATTTCGTTGAACGGGTGCAGGAAGCCTTCCTGCGGCGAGGTGCTGACCAGGGCGCGTGGCTGCACCAGCGGGATTGGTTGGCGCAGCTCGCCGTTCCATGGCCGGTAACTGAGCTTGCGGCCCTTGAACCCGTCCAGCGGCAATTGCTCGCTCAGCAGCAGTTGCTGCAGGGCGCGTGGTTCGGCCTGGCGTTGCTTGCTCACCGCGCTGGCGATACTGCGCACGGCCATCCAGGCGGCGAAGTCGCGGTCGTTCATCCAGCGCCCTGCCTGGGCCTCGAAGCGCTTTTGCAGTTGCGCAGCGCCGAAGGTTTCCACGGTCTTGTGCCAGCCAGTGGGGGTCAGGCCCTGGGTGCCAGCCACTGGGCGCGGGTACCAGGTCTGGTAGGGCAGGTACTCACCGAAGTCGCCGCGCTCGTCGGCCACCAGTACCACGTCGTACTCGGCGGTTTGCGTGAACAGCGGCATGTCGGCCTGGGCACTGCGGCGTTGGTCGTTGTCGAAGGTCCAGGCTTTTTCCGCTACCACTTGCACGCCAAAGCGCTTCGCCGAGCGCCGCAGGGCCGCGGCGTAGGCCTGGTCATCCTCGGTCTGGCCGACCACCAGCAAGGCCCGCTGCCATTTGCGCAATACCAAAAACTGCACCAGGGCATCGGCCAACATGGCGCGGCCCGGCAGGCTGTGCAGCACATTGCCCAGGCACTGGTTGCTGCGCAGGCTGTCGTCGGGGCTACCGGCGTTGAACAGCAGGCTGTCGGGCAAGGCGGCAGACAGCGCGCGCAGGCTGGTGGCCGGGGCATTGACCACGAACAGGCGCAGGCCCTGGTCGTGTTGGGCCTTGGCTGCCTGCAGCAAGGCTTCAGGGCTGTCGACATTGGCGCTGGCGAGCTGGAACTGCTGCCTCAGGAAGCGCCCGGTGCTGTTGCTGTCGACTATGGCCAGTTCGGCGCCTTGCAGCCCGGCATCGCCGGGTTCGGGGATGATATTGGACAGCAGCGGGCCAGGGTCGGGGCGATAGCCCAGGTAGCCGATGCGTACTTGCAGCGGTTCGGTGGCCTGGCCCTGGGCAGCGGGGGCCAGGGCCGAACACAGCGTCGCGACCAGGGTTAGCAGACAGGTCAGGGCAAGGCGGGCAGGCTGGCGCATAAAGCAACTCCACGGCAGATGGCGCCAGCATAGGAAGCCCGCCGGGGTGGGGAAATATGCAGAAAGTAGCGCTCGGCCGGTACCAAGGTAGTAATTCCGCGCGGCTGTCGCGGTTTTACGATGGGCCGCAGTGCCCCTGAAGAGAACCGCCCATGCGCCTCATCAACCTGCCTGCGCTGTGGCGCATCAACCTTTGGGTCACCTGCTGCTTCGCCCTGGTGACAGTGGCCTGTGCCGGGGTGCTGCTGCACCAGGCGGTGGCCGATGTCGAGCGTGAGCTGCAGTCTGCCGAAGCCGTGGTGACCTACCTTGCCGATACCGCCGAACGCGACCCGGCCAGCCTGCAACCCAGCCTGACGCAGAACCTGCGCCATGTGCGGGTGCACTGGCTGGCGCCGGGGCAGGCAGCACAGCTGCCAGGCGAAGCAGGTGTCGATGCCTGGCTGGGCCGCCAACTGTTCGGCGAACGCCACCGCAGCGGCCGGCTGCTGGAGCTGGGTGACGGGCGCCGGGTGCTGATAGCCGTGGATGCGCGGGATGAAATCGACGAGGTCTGGGACTCGCTGCAGCAACTGCTGAGCCTGTGCGGCCTGGCCTTGTTGTTGAGCCTGGTGACCATCCGCTGGGCGGTACGCCGGGCCATGGGCCTGCTGGACGAGCTGCTGGGGGCATTGCGCCAGGTATCGGCTGGGCAGCTGACTGCGCGCCTGCGCGAGGCCGGCCTGCCAGAAGCGCGCCAGTTGGCGGAACACTTCAACCGCATGGTCGCGAACCTGGAGCAGGCGCGTGGCGACAATGCCCGACTGACCCAGGCCCTGCTGGCGGTACAGGAACAGGAACGTACCCGCCTGGCGCAGACCCTGCACGACGATCTCGGGCAATACCTGGCCGGTATCCGCGCCCAGGGCTGCCTGCTGCGCATGGCCGCCGACCAGCCCACGGTGGTGAAGCAGACCGCGCAGGCCCTGGAACTCAATTGCGAGCGTTTGCAGCAAGGCTTCCGTGCCCTGGTGCATGACTTGTACCCGGTAGCGCTGCAGCACATGCCACTGGCTGAAGCCTTCGGCGTGTTGGTCAGCCAGTGGCAGGCCAGCCAGGGTATCGATTGCCGCCTGCGGGTTGGCGAGCACTTGCCGGCGCTGCCCGGGCCGAGCAGGACGCATTTGTACCGGCTGCTGCAGGAGGCGCTGACCAACGTCGCCCGGCATGCCGGTGCCAGCCAGGTGCGGGTGCGCCTGCAGCGTAGCGCCAAGGGTTTGCGCCTGTTGGTGCGTGACAATGGCTGCGGTGCACAGCAACCCCAGCGCCCCGGGGTGGGCCTGCACTCGATGACCGAGCGCGCCCGCAGCCTGGGCGGTGACTTGCGCATCCTCAGCCGCCCGGGTGGCGGTTGGGCGCTGGCCCTGAACATTCCCAAGGAGGTGTGATGAATATCGTATTGGTCGATGACCATGCCGTGGTCCGCCAGGGCTATGCCAGCCTATTGCGAGCGGTGTTGCCGACAATGCAGGTGCGCGAGGCAGCCAGTGGCGAAGAGGCGCTGGCGCGAGTGCAGGAACAGGTGCCCAACCTGGTGATCATGGACTTCGGCCTGCCGGGTATCAGCGGGCTGGAAACCACCCGCCGCCTGCGCCAGCGCCTGCCGCAACTGCGGGTGCTGTTCTTCAGCATGCACGACGAGCTGCCGCTGGTGCGCCAGGCGCTGGAGGCGGGGGCTTCGGGCTACCTGACCAAGAACTCGGCGCCCGAGGTGCTGATCGAGGCGGTGCAGCGGGTGCTGGCCGGGCATGCCTACATCGAGCAGCCGTTGGCCACGCAGTTGGCCTGTACCTCACCACACGGCGAAAGCGACCCGCGCCTGCAGCGCATGACCCAGCGTGAGCTGGAGATTTTCACCATGCTGGCCAAGGGCACCCCGGCGCGGGTGATTGCCGAGCAGTTGTGCATCAGTGCCAAGACCGTGTCCAACCATTTGACTTTGCTCAAGAGCAAGTTGCAGGTCAGCTCGCATGCCGAGCTGGTGCACCTGGGGATTGACCTTGGGGTGGTGCGGGTGGCGGGGTGAGGTGATTCAGCTTTGATTATTGGGGCTGCTTCGCAGCCCATCGCGACGCAAGGCCGCTTGTGTCTTGAGAGGGGATTAGAATCTGGAGTGAGAGCGGTGAATGGCAAGCTGAATGCCGGAGGTGCCTTGAGCACGTGTGGGAGCACAAGC
>NZ_JBDJLK010000051.1:0-39742 GCF_039673335.1 Pseudomonas sp. TWI929 | reverse complement strand
TCAAGCGCCTCCACAGCTACAACGGCTATGAAACACCGGTAGCCATGGAGGAAAAGCTCAAGATAGCGGCATGAACCTTAACCGGTGTCCAAAATTACTTGACCAGTTCAGGTTCACCTCTTGGAGGACGGCCTCAGGCATCAGGACTGTGATTCGGCAGAATAGTTGATCAGCCCAGCCCCGCGCTGGGCTTTTTGCATCTGACGCTTACCCCTGGCTACGGTGTTTCCAGGCATGGTGTCTCCCAAGCGCGCTGGCGCTCAACGCCCGGTTGAGGGATGCCTTTTTCTGTTCCTGGATCCGCGCTATGGCCTCGGCTCGCTCCCGGGCGCGGATCGCCTCAACAGCATCCGCCCATTGCGCCAAGGCCTCTGCAAATCTTCGCTTCTCATTCTCGGGCATCTCCGCACCCTTCATGTAAGTGGTTGGAAAAGGTAAAGGTAGACCAAACGGGAGGGATGCATGGATAGCTTGTCGGCTGACGCTGGCCGCGGCGGGGTGCGCTATGGGCCGTAGACGGCATCGAGAGGGCGCCTTCGGGTGCCTTTTCTTTTTCCAGTCCGGCTATGTAGGTTTTTGGCGCTTCCTGCTGATGGTGGTAGATTGCCCTCATCAACAAGGAGGGCGCGCATGAAGCGTTTGGCATTGGTGGCGCTGGCTGGGATGGCCCTGGTTGGCGGTGGCAAGGTTTTGGCGGTGACGATAAATGACTCGATCGATAGGTTCTCAGGAGTGAGGACAATTTCTTGGGCGCCTATTCCTTCTGGCCCCGATAAGTTCGTCCTGACGAGCGCTCTTTACGGCGACAAGGACATGGCAGTATCTAGGCTCAGCATTGAGATCCTAACCTATGCCGACACGCAGCAATATCGATCTTGCAACCACGTTTACTGGCTGGCTGATGGTAACCCGGTGGATGGTATAGCCACCGATTACTCTGCAGAATTCACAAGCGGCACAGTTATCGAGCGGTTCAAGCTCAGGCCCGCGGAAGGCGCGCTGGAGAATCTTGCATCGGCTCAAAAAGTAGAGTTCAAAGTATGCAACACAGAAGTCGTGGTCAGCGAAAATGACCTGAACGGCTTCAAAGCGGTTTTCGCCAAAACCAGAAAATGACACTAATCAAACACAAACCGGCCTAGGCCGGTTTTTTTGTGCCCGGAGAAAATATGAGCCAGGGTGATATCGCTGTTCTCGGCATCAGGGTTGAATCAGGCGAGGCTGTATCTGCTGCTGACGATCTCGACAAGCTTACCAAAGCAGGTGAGCGGGCCGAAGTTGCAACGGGCAGTGTTGGCGCCCAAGCGAAGAGTTCTGGCATCTCCATACGAGACCTGGCCGCAAGCACCCAAACTTCCGAGCAGTCGATGGACAGGTTTGCTCGACAGGCCCAGACAGCGGGCATGTCAACGAAAGCTTATGCTGCAGCTCTGCGGACGGTGCCCGCACAGCTGAGCGACATTGTTGTCGGATTGCAAGGCGGTCAGTCGATTATGACTGTCGCCCTGCAGCAAGGTAGTCAGTTGCGGGATCAGTTCGGCGGGGTAGGCTCCGCAGCGCGCGCATTAGGTGGCCATCTCCTCAGCCTTGTGACCCCATACACGATGTTGGCGACAGCGGTAGCGGGGGCTGGCGTTGCTTATTACAAAGGCCGCCAAGAGACAGAAGAATTTAGGAAGGCATTAATCCTAACTGGCAATGCTGCCGGAACAAGCGCCGGGGCACTTGCAGACCTCTCGAGGCAGATCGGCACCACTGTTGGAACTACCGGTGCCGCGGCAGAGGTGCTCGCACAGCTTGCAGGCAGCGGGAAGATTGCCGGAGATAGTTTCGGCACCGTTGCTGCCGCAGCATTGCAAATGAAGGACGCGACTGGTCGCGCGGTTGAAGAGACAGTGGCCGAGTTTGTGAAGATCGGCAAAGACCCTGTCGCAGCAGCGAGGGAGCTGAACGAGCAATATGGTTTTTTAACCGGCGCCACATACGCCCAGATACAAGCTATGAAGGACCAGGGAGATACTGTTGGCGCTGCGAAATTATTGACTGACGAGTACGCTCGAACTATCGATAGCAGAACCAAGGAGATCACCGAGAACCTAGGCTGGATCGAAAAAGCTTGGCGTGGAGTGTGGGGTGCCGCAAAGGGGGCGGGAGATGCCGCCCTGAGCCTCGGCAGAGACAGCGGTCTTGCGGACCAGTTGAGCGAAGCAAAAAGGCAGTTAGCTGAGCTGGAAAAGAAAGGCAACGATAACAAGATCGTAGCCAAGGGAGAGCAGTTCAAGAAAGACTTAGATGTTGCTAAAAGCCGCGTAAGAACTTTGCAAGATCAGCTCAAATCACAGCAATCTATCGACCAGGCTCAGGAGAGCTATCGGCAGCGCCAGCGCGACTCCATCCTTTCTCAAGAAACGCTGAACGGCCAGCTACGCGCCACGGATGACAACCAGAAGAAGCTGGCAGCCCGCCTGAAGGAAATCAATGAGCTCGCGAAGAAGTCCGCCGCCGGTGACGGTGGCCGGGTCTACACCGAAGCCGAGTTGAATCAGCTCCGCGATGCTGCCCGTGAGCAGTTTAAGGACAAGCCAGGGCCGAAGGGGCCAACCTACCGCGAAGACGCCGGTACCAAGGCTCTAGACCAGGCCCGCCAGCAGTACTCGGTCCTCCAGCAGCAGAACGTCCTCATTGGCGCCCAGCGCGGCGAGGTGCAGAAACTGGGCGAGGTCGGCCAGGCACTGGTCAGGTGGGAGCAGCAACTGGCTGACATCAAGGACAAGAAGGTCCTGACTGCCGACCAGAAGTCGTTGATGGCCAACCAGGAATTGATCACCGCCCAGCTGAAGCGCAACGCCGCACTCGAGCGCGAGATGCAGCTTCGCAAGGTTGCCACCGAGGAGGATCAGAAGCTCGCTGCCTTCGAGGCCAACCTAAACAGCCAACTGCAGCGATCGTCGATTGGCCTGAACAGCAACCTGGCCGGGGCTGGCTTGGGCGATCAAGCCCAGCAGCGCCTACAAGAGCGATTCAGCATCGAGCAGCAGTACCAGCAACAGATGGACAACCTGCTGCAGCAGCGTAACGAGGGGCGCATCAGCGAGAGTCTCTACCAGAAGGAAAACGCGGCGCTGCAGAACGCTCTGGACCAGCGTCTGGCCATGCAGGAGAAATACTACCTGCGGGTTGACGAGCAGCAATCTGACTGGTCGCTTGGTGCCAGGGCGGCGTTCAACACCTACCTTGAGCAAGCGCGCAACGTCGCTGGGCAGACGAGAAGCCTATTCACCAACGCCTTCTCCAGCATGGAAGACTCGGTCGTCACCTTCGTGAAGACCGGGAAGCTCTCCTTCAAGGACTTCGCCGACGGGGTAATCGAGGATCTGATCCGCATCCAGGTGCGGCAAGCTGCTGTTGGGTTCTTGGGCAATGCGTTCGGTTTTATGACCGGCGGCACTCAGGCGCTCGGGCAGGGCACTATGACAGGCTTCAGTGAGCCACTGAGGCAGCTTTCCACTGGCGGCTATACGGGTGATGGCGGCAAGTTCGAGCCGAAGGGTGTTGTGCACGGCGGCGAGTTCGTCCTTCGCAAGGAAGTGGTGGCGCAGCCAGGCATGCGCAACTACCTGGAGGGGCTGAACGTCAGGGGTTATGCCTCTGGCGGGTTTGTCACTCCGCGGATTGCCTCAAATGCGCCGTCTTTTTCGAGCAGCAAGCCAGATGCGTCGCTGGGCGCGATGCCTACTATCAAGCAGGAAATCACAGTGCAGGGTACCGCCGACGATGCAACCCTGGCGCGCATTCAGCAAGCAGCACAGAAGGGGGCCCAGGATGGTTACAACCTGGTGCTGCGTGACCTGAAGATGAATGGCCCTGCGCGGCAGCTCATCGCGCGAAATAGATAGTTCAAGGAGTACTACATGGCTCTCACATGGCCGGCATCGCTGCGCCCGTCGGAAATGACGTGGGGCTTGGTCAACAACAGCCGCGCCTTCACCTCGACGCTCTCGAATGCCCAGCAGATCGTTGGGCAGCCGGGCGCCTACTGGCAGTGCACCGTCACATTCGGGCTGCTCACGCGCAAGCAGGAGCGGCAACTGTCGGCGTTCCTGGGCGAGCTGGACGGGATGTTCGGAACGTTCAACCTTCCGGCATTCACCCGGCGACGGGCGAACAACGTGGGCGCACTGAAGGTGGTGAGCGGGCCGGCGCAGGCGAGGGCCATCCAGATCAACGGAGCCACCGCCAATGCGCAGGTCTTCTCAGTCGGGGACTACCTGACCATCGCTGGCGAGATGTTCGAGGTGGTGAAGGCTGCGACATCCAACGCCCAGGGCGCAGCGGTGGTGCAGATCAACAAGCGCATTCGACGCTCGCTCACGGCCGGGGCGTCTATCGAGTACCTCAACCCGTACTCGGAAATGCGAATGACCCAAGACACCTGGAGCATGACCGTGCGCCAGGCCGTATCGAACGGCAGCTATCAGTTCAGGGAGGCCTTCTGATGCCATCGACATTCCCGTTCAGCCAGAGCGTGGTCGACATCATCGCCACGGGCAAATTTCTGAGCGTCTACGCCTGTCAGCTCGATTTCGAGGATGGCCCGGTGTTCGCGCACACCGGTACCGGCGACCTGGTGATCGACGGCATCACGTACCTTGGAGTCGGGCAGTTCGGCGAGGTCGGGCAGTCGCAGGAAAGCGACAATTCGAGTTCGCCCATGGCAATCGACCTGGCCCTGAGTGGCTTGGACAGCTACATCATCACTGAGACCAACATCCGCGGCTGCCGGGGGCGATCCGGCAAACTCCTGTTCGTGGTCTTCGACGAGTTGGGCAACTACGCCGCCGACATCCTTTTCTCCGGCCGTATGGATGCGGCTACCTTCTCCTACGCCGGCAATGGCGAGGACGGCAACAAGATCACCGTCCCCATCGTTGATCGGATGGCCGAATGGAGTCGTACCGGTACCGAGCGATTCACCGACGAAAACCACCGGGCCCGCCATCAGGGTGACCGGTTCTTCTATGCCGTCGCCCAAATGTCCGAGTGGCCCATCTACTGGGGCTCCAAGAAGGACGCCCCGACGTTCACCTACGAGAAATAGGCATGCGCTACCGAGACTGGACCACACGCCTCAGCGAAGTGATCAAGGCCGCCCTAGAGCGGCCTTTTTCATGGGGCGAATTTGACTGCTGCCTGTTCGCTGCTGATTGCGCGGTGGCGGTGTGCGGCACCGATCCGGCCGAGGCCTATCGCGGCACCTACAAGACCGAGGCGGGCGCCAAGCGGGCGCTGAAGAAGCGGCACGGCAGCCTTGAAGCGGCATGGGATGCCTATTTCACCCGCATTGCGCCGGCCTTCATCCAGCGCGGCGACATCGCCATGTACGAGGCGCCTGGCGGCCGAGCTATGGCGGTCTTCTGGGCCAATGAATTCTGGGCGACCACTGACGGCGGGGTGGCCCGGGTAGTGTGCGATCCGATTGCTGTGTGGAGAGTTGAATAATGTCTGGTGGCGTAAAGAAGCTCGCCCAAGTTGCAGTAGGGGCAATCATCGGCGGCGTGCAGGGCGGCCCGTGGGGCGCTATTGCTGGCGCAGGCCTGGCCTTTTACGCTGCCGAGCAGCAGGAGAAGCTGAACACCAAGTCGCCCCTGCGCGACAACGAGCCATCGGCCCAGACCGTCCGCTCGTCCAAGGCGCCGGCACGCTTCATCCTGGGCCGTGTGAGCACCGGGGGCGTACTGGTGTGGGCACAAGAGCAGGCCGGTAACCAAACGGACGGTGAGTGGCTGCACCTGGTCTATGTACTGTGCGAGGGCGCCGTCGACGGCCTAGAGACTATTTACCTGGGTGAGGAGGATATCGCCACTTTCGGTGAGTTTGCTTCCTATGAACTGATCGTCAACCCCACGCAGGTGAACGCCTTCCTTAAAGCTAACTGCCCGGACTGGAAGGACGAGCAGATCGGCCGCGGGCTGTCCTTCGTGCGCCTGTCGCTCAAGTACAGTGCAGAGAAATTCCCTTCGGGTATCCCGGATGCGCGGTTCGTGGTGCGCGGCCGCAACGATATCTATGACCCGCGCACCGGCATGGCCGTTTACACCGAGAACACCGCACTGCATATCCTGTGGTTCCTGCGTAAGCGCTGCGGCGTTCCGGATGACGAAATCGTGTTTGAGACCTTCGCCAGCGGCGCGAACGTCTGCGATGAATCGGTAGCCAACCCGGACGGCACAACCAGCCCGCGTTACCGCAGCAGTTGCGTGATTGGCGCGGACGAGCAGCGCACCAACGTCCTGCAGAAGCTCGAAACTGCGTGTGGCGGTAGGACAATCCGTGTGGGTGGCCGTTGGATGTTCCAGGCAGGGGCCTACTACGGCCCGTACGACTTCGAGATCACTGAGGACATGGTGGTCGGCACCATCACTGGCAGCACCGAGCCGACCAATGACGCAGCCATCAACACGGTTCGCGGCACGTTCATCGACTCCTCGCAGTCGTGGACCGAGACCGACTATCCCGAGGTGAGTGTTGCTGAGTGGGTGATCGAAGATGGGGGGGAAGCAGCTGAAACGCTTACCTTCTCCTACGTCACCGACGCCTACCAGGCCCAGCGCCTAGCAAACATTGAGCTGCGCCGCCGGCGTGCTGGCGGCACCATCAACGTGCCACTGAATTTCCTTGGCTACAACTGCCGGCCGGGCCGCGCCGTTCGCGTGAACCTGCCGTCGCTGAACATCCTGGGTGAGTTCATCGTCACCAACTGGAGCATGGGCACCAATGAAGGCTGCTCAGCGTCGCTCCAGCAGTACGATGCAGCGCAGTTCGATGATGCAGTCGGGCAGCCATACAACCCGATCGGGTTCATCAACCTGCCAACTGGTGGTCTTGGCAGTCCGACGGATCTGAAATGGGCCCCGGACGACACGGCAGAAGTAAATCAAGGGATTCTGAGCTGGGTGCAACCAGCTGGGATCGTTACTGCTTATGCTGTGACGATCCGGCAAGGGACAGGCGCTGTCCAGGCGCTGCAGGTTCCGGCTACAACCTTGCGCTTACCGATTTCCGGTTTGCCATCTGGCAGCTACACCATGAGCGTGGCTGCCATGGGGCCAATGACACGCTCCGGTGAGGCCAGTATCTCGGTAAGCATCGACGGCCCGCCGATCCCGGAGTCGTGCGTGGTTCAGGCGACCATCGACACCATCACACTGATCCCGGGCAACACGCTGCATGGTCTGAATGGGGGCACCTATGAGTACTTCTTCTCGACCAACCCGCAGGCAACAGAGGGTGAGTACCTGGGTCAAGGCCTGTCCCTGACCCACACGGGGCTGGCATTCGCCACCAACTACGCCTACTTCGTCCGCTCGAAGAACGCCTACGGGGTGAGCGCCTTCCTGAAGGTGGTAGCGTCTACCTCGACCGACGTGGAGAACATGCTCGATGCCTTGAAGGACAAGATCGAAAGCGGCCAGCTTGCGCCGGCCCTGCGCGAGGAAATCGCGTTGATCTCCGGCCCGCCAAGCACCCCGGGCTCGGTCAATGCGCGTATTCAGGAGCTGGACGACCAGGTCGTTCAGATCCAGCAGGACCTGCAGCAGCAGATTGACGCGGTTGCCGACCTGGCTGACTCGATGCCGTACGACCCGGACAAGGCCTATGTATCGGGCCAAGCCGTGCTGGGCGCCGACAGCAAGCTGTACCAGGCCAAGCAGGCAGTACCGGCCGGCAACCCGCCGCCGAACACCACCTACTGGACGGACATCGGCCAGGCGGTGCAGACGGCCAATGGCTTGGCAGCCCGTGTGGCTACGGTAGAAACCAAGGTCACCGAGCATGACGGGGAGTTAACCGCTCAATCCACGCGTATCGATGGCGTGCAATCGAGCCTCACCACTACCAATCAGAACGTCACCGCTGCCCAGCAGGCCGCTCAGGACGCGGCGACTTTGGCCGGTGGCAAGGGCAAGGTGATCGTGCAGTCGGCCGCCCCGGCTGCTGCTGACCGCCTGGCGCAGAACTTGTGGATCGATACCACCGGCAATGCCAACACACCGAAACGCTGGAACGGCAGCACTTGGTCGGCTGTAACGGACAAAGTGGCCACGGATGCCGCGGCTGCGGCAGCCAATGCGCTGTCGGTGGCACAGACCAAGGCAGACGCGACGGTCGTCGATAGCCTGTCCTCGAAGGTGACGCAGCAAGGCGACACCATCACGTCGCATGGCCAGGCAATCACCGGCACGCAGAACAGCCTGATCACGACGAACCAGAACGTCACGGCAGCTCAGCAGGCAGCTCAGGCTGCTTCCGACGCCGCCGGGGCCAAGGGCAAGGTGCTGTACCAGTCGACCGCGCCGGCAGTGGCGGATCGTCTGGCCCAGAACCTGTGGATCGACACGACCGGAAACGCCAATACCCCAAAACGCTGGAATGGCAGCGCCTGGCTAGCGGTGACGGACAAGGTGGCAACCGACGCTGCTGCGGCTGCCCAGTCAGCATTGGCTCTGGTGGCCACCAAGGCCGACGCCTCGGCCCTGCAATCGCTGGACACTGAGGTCAAAAGCCATGGCACCACCCTGACCAGTCACGGCTCGTCGCTGATCCAGCTTAACAACCAGATCGGCAACATTGGTGGGGACAACCTACTGGCCAACTCGTCATTCGAGGAGCTGGCTACGGCGACCCGGGCCAAGTACTGGAACGTCGGAGCAACCGTCGCTGGCACGGTCACGTCGATGGTCGATTCGCCTCTGGCGCAAAGTACCAAGGCCCAGCGCGTCGAGCATCCCGCTCTGCCTGCCGGCGGCTACGTCGATCTGGCGTATGGTGGGGACAACGTCTCAAGGCCGAAGGCCAGGCCGGGGGCGCAGTATGCGCTGAGCGTGTTCGCCCGCGGCACTCCGGGGGTGGCGTTCCGGCAGTACCTGCAATTCAGGGATGCTGCCGGTGCTGTGCTGACTGCCCCCGTGGCGATGCACACGCTGACCGCCGACTATGGCCGCTTCGTGTTGCTTGCCACTGCCCCTGCGGACACCGTGTCGGTAACCGTGTGGGCCGGCAGGATGCTGAACGGTGGGTCAACCACCATTCAGGCCTGGTCCGAGATGGACAACGTTCAGTTCCAGGAAAGCGCGGTGGCTAGCGCCTACGCACCGTCAACTGAACAATCGGCGGTGGTCCAGGCGGCAGCAACCCAAGCCCTGCAGGGCCGTGTCGAGCAGAACGAGGCGGGCCTGTCTTCCCAGGGCTCGTCGATCATCAACCTCGAAAGCGGCTTGACGACCACCAATCAAGGCGTCACCGCAGCCCAGCAGGCCGCCCAGGCGGCAGCGACGGCAGCCGGTGCGAAGGGGGAGGTCATCTACGGCACGGCCGCGCCGGCTGCCGACAAGCGTCTGGCGCAAAACTTGTGGATCGACACCACGGGTAACGCCAACACGCCGAAACGGTGGAACGGCTCGGCCTGGGTGGCGGTGACCGACAAGGTTGCCACGGACGCCGCAGCGGCGGCTGCCAGCGCGCTGACGCAGGTAGCCACCAAGGCTGAGGCCTCGGTGGTGCAGGCGCTATCGACGACGGTCGGGCAGCAGGGCACGACCCTGACCAGTCAGGGCCAGTCCATCAACGAGATGCGCAACACCATTGGCGGTATCGGTGCTGGCGGGCTCGATGCTGCACCAGGCGCAACGTGGCAGTTCGATACCAGCGTGGAGGGCTGGAGCGCGACGAACGCCACGCTCACCGCCGGTACCGGCAGCATGACCATCACTGCAACGGCGAACGACCCGAACCTGGTCAGCCCGATTGTGAGCATCAACGGCGCGCTGTACAGCCGGATCAAGCTGAAGATCACCCGACGGGCCGGGGCCGCCACTGACTGGGACAGTTCGCTGTTCTACCAGACGGCCGGCCATGGCTTCTCGGGCAGCTACATCGGCAGGGCGGCGAACCCGAACATTGCGGTCGGAGAGAGTGCGATCGTCGAATGGGACATGGCGAACCTGTTCGCCGGCGGTAATGACTGGGTGACCAGCACCATTACCCGTCTGCGGATCGATATCGGCGCGCTGTCAGGCGGCGCGTTCGAAATCGACTGGATCGCGATTGGCCGGCTGGGCCCAGGCGCCTCGGCTGCGGCATTGCAGCAGGTCAGCACGAACGTGACGCAGCAGGGTGAGCAACTGACTGCCCAAGCCAGCCGCCTGGACGGGTTGTATGTCCAGGTGAACCCGGAAATGGAAGGCGATAGCAGCGCCATGGCCGGCGCAACCGGCAGCTTGGTGGGTGTCTGGACCGAGCAGTCGGCCCGGGTTGAGGAAGGCATTGCCATGGGGCGGCAGGTCGAATCAGTCCAGGCACAGATGGGAGAGACCAATGCGTCGGTACAGCAGGTAAGCGAGGTTGTGGCCGGTGTTGATGGCCGAGTGTCGGCCCTGTCGTCCTGGAAAACCGAGACGAACGCCAACGGCAAGAAGGTTGCCACCGGGATCATTCAAGGAAGCGATGGGTCGGTCGGCGAGATTCTGCTGTCGGCTGACCGAGTGGCGATCATCAATGGGTTGAACGGGCCCGAGGCAAGCCTGTTTGTCTTCCAGAATGGCCAGCTGTTCTTGAACTCGGCACTGATCAACCAGGCTTTCATCCAGAATCTGATCGTTGGCATGACGCTCAAGTCCCAGGCGGTCAACTCGCAGGGGCTACCACTCATTGAACTCAACATGGTTACCGGGGCATTCAACCTTCGCGGCCAAGAGGGCAGCAGCTCCACCCTGATCAACAATGGTGGGGTGTACGTTTACGATAACGGCATCCGGCGTACCGCAGTCGGAAACCTTAGCGGAGGATGAGGATAATGGCATGGCCCTATATGGCATTGAGATAAAGAACGAGTTCGGCGTGCAGACGCTGGGAATGCAGGACTTCACCATCCAAAAGCTGGCTTCGATGGAGATTCCCGCCACAGAGGGGACTCGGAAGTTCGGTAACGGTACTAGGTCCGACTACATCACATGGACAGTGCCAGGGTACGACCCGGCCACGTGCTTTCTGCTAATAACGCCGAAATACTATGCGGGATACCCACAGACTGGACAGCTTAGCCAGTGGGGGTACTTGCCGACCTACAAGAACCTCGGAGGTAACAATATCGCCATTTTCACCTACTGCAATCGGCGCAGGCCTACCGGGGTAGGCGATGACTACGCAGATGAGTGGATTGAGCACACCGCACACGCTGTGCTAGAGGCTGTGAGGGTGCTCTGATGGCGGAATATGGCTTCCAGGCTGTGAACGACTCTGGCACCGTAACGATTACCAGCACTTACAAGCTCTTGGTGTTCTCGGAGCGTGGGACTGTTAGGGTAACCTCCGCCTACATTGACCGCGGCGGACAAGGGCAGGCCACGTTCACTCGGCCGGTTTTAACGCAGGCGCCACCGCAAATATTTATCAGAGTTCAGAGCGCCTCTCACTCTTCCCTTGGCGTTTACGCCACCGTCCTTGGAGCGCCGGGTAACTGGACTGGCTTTATCATTGACTCGGCAGCGACTGGGTCATCCCCCCTGCAAAACTTCACCCTAGAGTATGTCGCATGCAAGTTCGCTGACGTGTTATCCGGCACCGGCTACGGGATGGAGATTCGGGACGCCAACAACAGCCCAGTGTTCTCGGCGGCTGACAAGGTTGTCCGGTTTAGCAAATTCGCTACGGTGTGGACTCTTTCGGTAAACCAGCAGACAGTCAGGATATTCACCCCTAACGTCACCATCGACCTCGACGATTTCATCTGTGTCTCGGCGATGGACAGGGGAGTCAATTGGTTCACAGACAACGCGCAGTTCGCCGCGTTTAACATATGGGCAAACTCTGCACCAAACTTAACGCTCTATGCTCAGCTTATAACTGCAGGCGGCTACTGGTACTGGCAAGGCACTAACAGCACCCAGTTTACAGTTCCAATCTGTAAATTCCCTGCAGACCGCTTTACGAATTAGGAGCAACTATGGCAAAGCAAGTAATTAACCTCGGGACTGCTCCCAGTGGTACCACCGGCGATGACCGCCGATCCGCTTGGCTAAAGGCCAAAGCCAACTTCACCGAGCTGTACAACTGGATCTCTGGCCTGAATCAGAGTGACGATACGGCCACTGCGCTACCTGCAGTACTGCCCGTGTCGAAGGGGGGGACAGGGGGGGCGAACAAGGCAGCGGCGTGTACAGGTCTCGGTGTTGGTGCCAGCGATACGGTCAGCTTCGCCGCCATCGAGCTGAGCTCTTCGACCCCGTGGATCGACTTCCATGCAGGCAACAGCGCGGCAGACTACACCTCGCGACTGATTGCTAGGACGGCGGGCACTCTCCTGTGCGAGGGCTCGCGCTTCGGTGCCACCGGCTATCTGACCAGAACGGGCGAGTCTGGCGCGAACCAGAACAACGTCTTCAACATCGCCTGGACCTCGGGAGCCGCAGACCTGTACGTCGACGTGACCCGCATCGGCTCACTACAGGTCACCTCTTCGGACTACCGAATCAAGAAGAACATCACCACAGTGGAGGGCGTGAGCTTCCTTGACCGAATCGATCGCTACCGCGTGGTCGAGTACGAGATCGGTGATTTCGATGTATGGAAAGGCGATGGCACCGTCTACCAGGGCGTCATCGCGCACGAAGCACAGGAAGTAAACCCCCGGTCGGTGTCAGGTGAAAAGGATGCGGTGGCCGAGAACGGCACCCCGTTGATCCAGCAGCTGAACCACATGGCGTTCATCACCGACCTGATCGGTGCCGTGAAGGAGCTGCGTGCCGAGGTCGCAAGCCTCAAGGCTCAATTGGCATCGCCGCCTGATCAAGTCTAACCGCGACACCCGAACACCCAAACCCAACCGCCAGATGGCGGTATTTTTTTGCCTGGAGAAAACCTATGCCTTTCATCGTCATTGACCGCACCAACGCCCTTGGCCCGCTGCGCACCGTGGAGTACGCCACCGAAGCCGAAGCAGATACAGCTGCTCGCGAGCTGATCAAAAGCCAGCCTGGCAACGAAGTTCTCACCGCGCAGCTGGTCAAGCGCTACTCCGCCGAGGTCAACGTGACCGTTCAGGAGGCGGCAGACATTCCGGTCGAGGAGCCTGCCCAATGAGTACTCCTCGCGGCGTCCGCAATCGGAACCCCGGCAACATCGATTTCAACCCACGGAACGTTTGGCAGGGCCAGCTGGGCCTAGAGGAGGGGGTGGCCAAGCCGCGCTTCGCCCGGTTCGACCATCCTGAAAACGGCATCCGTGCCCTTGGCAAGCTGCTGATCAACTACCGCGGCAAGGACGGTATGCTCGGCGTGGGCGGGAAGGGCATCGATACCGTGCTCGAAACCATTAACCGCTGGGCGCCCAGCAATGAGAACGACACCCTGGCCTACGCCTCAGCTGTGGCCAAGCGCCTGGGCGTGCGCACCACTGACCCGATCAACATCAAAGACCCGGCCACCCTTCGTGGGATGGTGCTCAGCATCATCATCCATGAGAACGCGGGTAACCCGTACCAGGACCAGGTGATCGACGAGGGTGTGCGGCGGGCCTTGGCATGATGTCGTCACCGCTGGAGGGCGGCCGCCCGGCCGCCGTACTGTTGGGGTGTGCGCTGCTGATAGGTGTGGGCGGTGCCGGCGGCGTCTGGTTCGCTGCTGGCCATTACCGGCCGCTGCTGGACCAGGCCAATGAAAAGGCGACAGCCTGTGTGACTGCCCGGGACAACCTCAGTGGGCTTGCGGCGGAGCAGGGAAAGGCCTTGGGCGATCTGACCATGGCCGCGAATGAGCGTCAGGCCAGGGTCGAGCAGGCAGCGCGCGAAGCTAAGGCCAGCGCAGATCTCGACTACGCCGCAGCGAACCGTCTGCAGCAAGAGCGTACCGGCGGAGATCAGTGCGCGGCCGCCACTTCGATCATCGACAAGGAGCTTGGGTTATGAGGATGCTGCTGATTCTGTGCGCTCTGGCGCTAGCTGGTTGCGGCGGTCGAACTGAGCCGCAAGTGCAGTACGTGCGCGTCGAGGTGCCGGTGCAGGTGCCGTGCCGGGCGCCGCAGGTCGACGTGCCGGCGTGGGCCGCCGCAGGACTGCGCAAGTCTGACAGTCTGGAGGTGAAGGTGCGGGCGCTGCTGGCTGAGCGCCGGCAGCGGATCGGGTACGAGCAAGAACTAGCAGCAGCGTCAACTGCCTGTCGATGAGCTGGGGTAAGCCACCCGCGCCGCCTTAGTGCTTACCGACCTGTTAGCACGGCTTGATGCGCGAGTGGGAGATCTGGGGAAAGCGTGCGACCGAGCCCAGATAGCGGGGAAGCAGTGCAACGGGAATATGATTAGCTTGCACCGCCTGCTGTGGGATCTAGTGAACGTTTTGTTGGCGGAGTATAAGTATTAGTAAGGTGCAGTTAAAAGTCAGGCAGCATGGCTGGGCGATACTGCCTTACTTTTGGTTTAATGGGCTTGCACTATTTTTCAATAAATACGGTTATGCCGTTCTGGGTGCTGGCTGTGTAATCGAAGTTAATGTCTTTGATCGCTCTGCTTCCATTCATGAGAGATAGTTTCATGCCGCCGAAGGCTTTGACGCCACACACGAAAGTATAGCCGCCGGATTGGCTAATCCATACGCCATCCTCATCGGTTGTAGTAACCTTGTCGCGGTGCACTCCGATTATTTTAGCGGCAGCAATATCGCAGGCGTTCATTCGTTGCGTATTGAGCATTATGGATTTTATTTCTTCTTCGGAAGAATTTTTTTCTCTCTGCGCCTGGCGCTCTGCCTCGTGTCTTTCTTTTTCTAGCTGTTCTTTTTTTCGCAGTTCATTTTCGATTAGTTTTTGCTCTGCTTTTTGAGCTCTCTCAGAGTCGCTCATTGTTGCGTCTTGGATGCAACTTTTTACACTTGAAATCAATATCAGGCAGAATATTGCGGAGACAATAAATCCAAATTTACCATTTTGAGTGGCGAATCTTTCCATCCCTTTAGCAGTGAATTTGCAAAATGACCATATTGATTTCAGTAGATATATTCCAGCTTTGTCTAGATTTGACGGCACGACTTTCTTTACCTATTAATGTGAGTGAGCTCATGTGTTGAGGGGATTGGTTAGCTATGATAAGCGACTAGGCTCAGGCAATCGAGAGCCCAGATATAGGCGCTGAGCGAACATGGAAAGCACCTTGGATGGGTAAGCCCAGCCCCCGGCTCTCCGGTACACGAATAGCAGTCGATCGCGTTCAGCTGCACTGTAAGTCCTGTACTCCGCAGCCGTTCGCCAGGAGGTGGGCAGCAAGCTGACCTGTTCGCAATAGCGGATGGTGAACGCATTGGTCTGGGTGACCTTGGCCAGCTTCCTCGCGCCTGGCTCAATGAGTTCAACCTGCGCGCTGGCCAACTAGCAACCTGCGACACCATCGCTGCCCAGCAGCGCCTGGCAGGTACCTCTGCCGTCGTGGTGCTCGGGGGATTGCTTGAAGACGCTGACCGAATGGCGGGCAGCTGCGCAGCAGCGCTTGAGCGAAGCCGAATAGCTGGCCTGGCGTGCGAGGCTGTGGTTGAACGGATGAAGGGTCCGTAGGCAGAAAAAACGAAGCCCCGGATGCTGGCGTCCAGGGCTTCTAGCTATCTTGGTCCCTATGAGTGGCAAGCTAGCGTGGCCAGATGGTATCAGCGCGAGCCCTTAGAGTCACCAGCATTTTCCGTTCTATATGCCCCCAGCCGGTCCTATACTCAGCCCATCAACTGGACAGGGCATCGCATTTTGGACAAGCGCACCTTCATTGGCATGGTCGAGGCCGGCGAGCCGCTGATCCAGCAGGCCATCGACGCAATGCGCCGGTACCACGAAGCGCAGGATTATGGGGCACCGGCAGAAGAGGTAGAGCGCCTGCGTCTTTTGGCCGAATCGCTGTTCCAGGCTGTGTCCGATTACCAGCTCCGGGTCATCTCCAAGGCGCGTGGCAAGGACCTGCCACCGCTCCACTGATCGGCATTTGCCCGCAGCGATGCGCATCTATACGATGCTGTGTTTTTATACAGTATCGGTGCCGCATGTATTTCCTCCTCGTTCGACGCCGCGAGCATGGCGTGGCCATCCCTTCCGATCAGCTTAGGAAGATCCAGCCCCTTCGCGCTGATGTGCACATCGGCGACCACCACAGCGAGCCACTGGGTCGGGTATCGACACAGGCCTGGGTGTTCAACCCGACGCCTGGGCCCGACATCATCCCGCGCCTGCACGACGCCAAGGTCAACGGCATGGCCCAGCTCGGCATCAACATCAACGGGGTGGAGGAAATCGACGGCGTGCTGTACGCGCAGTCCTGGTGGTGCAGGGCAGAATGATGAGCCAACTACCACGAGCCTGGCTGGATGAGCTCAACGATGAATTTGAACTGGCCACTGATCCCGAAGGTCGGGCTGCTGTCCTCAGCGAGATGGCCATGGCCGCACATCGGCGCCGGGAGGTTGATGCCGATCAGTTGTGTGAAATGCTGGAGTTCGTCGATTCGGCGCGCCTGTTCGGCCTGAGCGAGCACGAGGAGATGTATGCGTGCGGCCTGTTCAAGTATCACGAGCCATTGCCGGATTGGGGCGGGCAGATCATCAAGGGAGTGGGAAAAGCTCTGCCTGTGGAAGAGTAGGCGGGCGGTCGGCAGGACGCCGGAGGAGGGTGTTTTGGCTGTCTAAAACCGCTCGATAGCATCTCGGTTTTACTGGGCGAAAGTCGCGGAAACTGGGCAAACCTTTTTAGACAGACTCGATGCGCAGGCCGCTGAAATCGCGGCCTGAGGATCGTTTCTCACACTACTGCTGCGGTACTAGAAGGGCTATTTGGATATTCAGCCTTTCGCACTGATTTTTGAAATCCTTACCTGATGTTAAAGCGGGCAAGGTTTCCCAGAAACCTTGGTTACAAGCGCTCCGACCATGTCCCGCGCTAGCCGATCTCGTCCGCCAGCAAAGTTGAGAATTCGGGTCTCTTTCCAAACGGCAGTCGTCTCTTTATCTCTGCAAACAGCGGACACGGATTCAAAGATATTGTCGACATCGACGCTGACTTCAACGACACCAACAACGTTTTCGTTGTATAGCGCCAGGTTTCTCGCAGCAAACCATGAAACCTTCGGCGCCACAGCTTCAGCATTTATTACCTGGGCCACATTCTGAGCCGCCCATTCGAAGCCTGGAGTAGCGACAACGATGACGGTTCCAGGAGAGTAGGGGTTCTCAGGGCCAGACGGGGTGCTTGCAACTCTAGGGTCCCTCGTTAGCGCCTGTTGAGGTTGTGATGCACAACCAGCAAGCGCGAGCGAAGCTATGACTAGCAAAATAGCCTTGTTCATGACTGACTCCGACGAAGAGGCTGCTAAAATGCCACTAGTCGGGGCTGCTGTCTATTACCAACTCTTGCCTCGGTTCGGCGTATCAGAAAGTCTGTCTAGATGAAATCTTCCCAGCAGAGATTCACCTCAGAATTGCTTATGGATGGCTAGGTGCGGCATAGGTAAATGTCTAGAAATCGATTCCAAAACTGAATCGGCGACCCTTGCAGGGTAAGGCCTGTAGCCGTTCCGATTCGTCTTTGTTTTGGAATCGATTCTGCCGCTGAGAGCGCACGGATTGGGCGCTTGTATCACGGTCTTGAAAACCGTTGAGCGGCCTTAGCGCTGGACCTCACTTGGTTAGGCGGCAGGAAACCAGCAACGTTAGGCCAGCTAGCTCGATGCAGGTCCCTCGCGACTGGCTGCTTTCGACCCGAAGCTGCCTGTGGAAAATGGCAGAAATTTGCCAATAGCGGTCCGTGGTGGAGGGCAGCAAACGGCCGGCCTGTCCCCACAGGCAGTAATGCGCAGATCTTCGCCGATCATGCTTTCGAAGGGTGCTGGTAAAATTCGATGCAATTGGTGGCCATATCAAATGCATGCTTGATGAAGTGCAATGCAAACGAGTGGTCGTACCGATGTAATCTGGTGAATTTTTCCAGCCTGAAGAGCGGCAACGCCGCTTTTCGGGCTGCGCTCATTACTTTCTAATCGAGAAAATCTTCGGTTCGGTAACAGCGTGAGAGCAGTCATCGAAGATTGGAATGGAGTCGTCCGTATTCACGGGGCAGACGCGTTCGGCTTTTGTCGGGGCGCCCCTGTTAAGAACGAGAAGGGATTATGGATCTTCGTATTACAGCTGCTGATTGGATTAACATAGAAATGTCAGATTCCAGCGAACTAGCGTTGCTGTATCTGGTCATCTGGGTGATGTGCTCGAGGCGTCTTCCTGACCTAGCTCGCCTTGCGACCTTCCTTGTGGATTGGTGTCCACGCCTTACTCAGTATCCAACTTACTGGATCGCAAGCAGTGAAAGGCGCAGATCAATGCCTTCCCCTACCGAGCCCCAGTGGGCTTCAAATTTGTTACATGGTTAATCGCTAAATCATATTTTAAACTTTTTAAAAAATAAACTATTGTAATTTGGTTGTCCTTAGCAAGTTTCTGGCGGAGGCGGACATCGTAAATACTGGTTCGTTAAGCAGTGTCTTGGTCGCTTCCTCGAAGGAGTCGCATTCGGTCCCGATGCGCGCAGCGACACAGTCAGTCTCGATGAAGTGGTGCTGAACTTAGATCTGTTCCAAGCTGGCTTGCTTAAGAAGCCCGTCGGCAATGGATCTGGCCCCAAAAGAGGAGGCTTACTATGAAGTTTGTGATAAAAGACCTGATGATCACCGTTCTGCCTCTGGTCGACAAATTTCACTTGCCGCAAGGGGAATGTGATGCCGGACCAAAAAGTTGTGCTTCTCCAAGTGCCGGCTCTTGCGGAGGTGGCAGTCCGTGTTCATGTGGCGGCACGCAAGGACCTGATTGGTCAGAAGTGTTCGATCCTCCGTACCTCATCCGGATGAAAGAACAATTGCGATTGCAGATCGCGCAGATCGAGGCACAGGAGCAGGCGGTACGCAAAGCACTGCAGCCGAACAAAGAACAGGTGCGGCTGCTTGAGCCCTACCTTGAAGATGCGATGAGGGAAATGAAGAAGGAAATGAAGAAGGATACGGAATGATGGCTTCTATTACTTCGTCGCACTGATGAATCGCTTCGACTATCTAGGCGCCGTGCCGAACGTTCGCATTGGTAACCTTCAGGGGCGTTGCATTCGAGTCCGCAGCAGTTATTCCTTTGTGCCCTTTGCCGGGCTCGAACTCGACCCTACGGAACATTTGGCACAACTGGCCGCCAGCGGCGAGTACGCTGGCGTGCTGGTAGGCGTAGACGGCGAAAAGCATTTCATCAAAGCGCTGTCGCCCGAGATGGCCGACTGGCTTGGGTCACTCAGAGAGCCCTGCAGAATTGACGAGGTCGAGGGGTTTACTGGTTCGGAGGGCCTGCGGGGGTTGGTCGGACTCGTGCTTGATGGGGTATTGGAAATCGAGTCCGAAGACGGTTTTTGCTCCGAATCGGCTGCCTATCACGTGCTCATCGCCGATGATGCCGAGGTAGCAGGTAGCACCTGTGCGGGTGATGATATATCACTTCGTGCAATTCGCCACGCTAGCCGTTTCGACACTACCGAAGCGAACTTCCTTGCTGCGCGACTCTACCTCTACGGCCGTCGGCCAGTTACCAGGAGGTGGCTCAATCGATGGCCAGATGCCGAGGCGGTCATACAGGAGCTAGGGCTGGGACATCGAGCTGAACTAAAAGGAAAAGCGTCCGCGTCCTTTTCGCCCGACCGGTGGAATCCTGAGTGGCCGTGGCTGTCGTGGCGTAGCAGGGAGCGCACCGCTATAGAAGAAGGGCGAAGCCAGGTGTACAAACTCTATCTCGCGCCGGATGCGATCGACTTCATCGATGCATTTCACATCGTGAGCAACCGTCTTTCGGATTCAGCGGCGCTCTCTTTTAAGATCGGTCCTGATGCCTATGGGCTTCAGCGCCCGGACAAATTCATTGTCTATTTTGCCGACCTACGTGAGATGGCTCGCTTTGGCCTGGAACTGGCCGGTGCACTGCGCGGACTGCGGGCGCAAGCCGTGCCTTTTACGGCAGCGATTGGCGATCAGGGACTCATATGGTGGGGCATCGATTCCGCCAATTCGCAAGCGCCGGCTGCCTTAGGATTTGTCGATAGCTGGCGGTTCTGGGTAGCGAACCGCATTGCCCTTGCCCTTTCCGTGGCAAATCGTCAGGAACGTCCAGTGGTTGAACCTTTGCGATTTGCGTTGACCAGGCTGGCGCTGTTTGGCGTGGACACACGTCACTGGTGCATGGCTGCAGATGTATAGGAGACCAATGGATATCTCAACCCGTTTTGTACTCCAGCCTGACGTCCTGATTTTCTCGGTAAGTGAGGTCGCCCTTGACGTGCGCGCATCGGTGTCGTTCGATGCAAATGACTTCGTGGTGACGCGAGTGCGATCGAGAATGCGGTCACAGGTAGTCGACCAAAACACCGCCGAATTTCTCAAGGTGTTTTTGCAACCCACCACCGTGACCGATGCTGTATTGAAGAAATGGAAGGAGGAGGGGGGAGATCCGGAAGCAATCCTCGATAGTGCGATGGCCGCGATTAAGCCGCTGGTTCGGGCTCGCTGGCTCGTCCCGGAAGGCGCCGAGGATTATGGCCGAGTTGCATCGTCACTCGGGATCGGCGATGAATTCGGGACATGGACCATTGTCGATTGCATACAGGTTTTGGACGACTGCGAGGTGTATCAGTTGCATGACGCATCGAATTGCTACGCCGCGCTCAAGATTGCCCAATTGGGCATCCCAAAAGAAAATTTACGCGCGTTACGCCGTGAGGCAAACATACTCGAACACCTTGATTTGAGCGTTGCACCACGTCTGATTGCGCGGGGCGAGCATGACGAACGGCCCTATCTCATCACGGAATGGTGCGATGGCACCCGGGTCGATCGCACGGCTGCTGAGCTGCGGGAATCGGCGCCCAAAAGTGGCACAGGTCGCCTGATGCAGCTGTGCTGTCGTATCATCGACGCATACCGCCGCTTGCACGGCGAGGGCGTGGTCCATGGCGATATTCATCCAAACAATATCGTCATGCACCCGGACGGGAGGATCCAGCTCATCGACTACGGCTCTGCCGGCATTGTGGGATCTTCAGAACATGCGCCGCTCCCTTACCGAGGCATAGCGGAATTCTTCGATCCGGAATATGCGGCAGCATGCCTGAACGGCGTACCCATTCCTCCTTCGACTTTCCAGTCTGAGCAATATGCACTTGCGGCATTGCTGTTCCGGCTCCTGACAGGCGCCTCCTATTTGGCTCTTCCAACCACGAGGGACGAAGCGCTCCAGGCAATCACCGAACACCTACCGCGCCAGTTCAGTAGCTGTGGCCTTCCCAGCTGGCCCGAACTGGAACAAGTGCTTGGCAAGGCGCTCCACAAGGATCCGGCGCTTCGATTCGCCAGTGTCGCGGACTTCGACGCGGCGTTCGCATCCATTGCGCCAAAACCGCCGGGCGGCGCACATGGTCGAAAATGTAACTGGCCGACCGTCGACACCGGACTCTCCCTGGATGCCTTGTGCACTGCCGACGTCTTGACGTTCCGTCTGCCGGACGGGGCGCCGTCTGCATCTATTAACTATGGCGCCGCTGGCATCGCCTTTGCTTTGCTGTCTGGCGCAGAGCATCAAAATTCAGAAGCATTGCTGGCCGCAGCGGATGCCTGGTCTGCCCGAGCGGTCGACTCAATGGCTAGAGCGAACGCGTTTGCGCACGCTGGAATCGGCCTCGGGGAAGACACCATTGAGCCCATATCGCTGTACTTCTCAAAGCCGGGAGTGTATTTCGTCCGCGCCTTGGTAGCCCAATCCATGGGCGACTACCATTCACTGCGGGGCGCAGTCACTGAGTTCATCGCAGTCGCTGGTCTTGCCAATGAAAGCGTCGAGGTCAACCTAGGACGCGGAGGTGTCCTGCTTGGCACCGCTTTGATGCTGGATGCCCTCGGGCAAGGTGGTGTGCAACTTGAGATCAACTCCGTTAGCGCCAACCTGGTGAGCTTCGGGCGCGTCATGGCTAGGGAAATATGGTCCAGGCTAGTGGTGCTGAGCAGCCAGAATGGCCACTATTTGGGGATCGCCCACGGCCTAGCTGGCATTTGTTATAGCCTGGTACTGTGGAGCGAGGTGAGTGGCGATCCGCTGCCAGGCGGCTTTCTCGGGTTGGTTGAAAGACTCGGTCACTCCGGCCGTGAAGCCGGGCGTGGTTTGCGTTGGCCCATGATTGATGTTGCGCTTGGCAAGGCGGGCGAGCGGTTCATGTCGAGCTGGTGTCATGGAGCACCGGGCTATGTGCATCTCTGGACGGCGTTGTACCGGCGGACCAACGATGACCGCTGGCTGGAACTGTCCGCACGTGCAGCCTGGTCAACGTGGGAGACTCCCGAAGACAACGTTGGTACCTTGTGTTGCGGGAGCGCGGGCCGTACCTATGCCTTGCTGGCGCACTTCCGGCACAGTGGCGAGACCGCATGGCTAGACCGCGCCTTCGTCATTGCACGGCAAGCCATCGAGTCGCGTCACGACAAGGAACTCAACTTCGCGCTGTTCAAGGGCAGGCTAGGATGTCTGTTTCTGGCCGAAGACATGAATACGCCGGAGCGCGCAAGCTTTCCTATATTCGAGCGGGCGATCCGCGGTTGATGCCGTAACTTTTAACGTGAAAGAAAGAGCATACGGCGCATTATCGATTGGAATATAGCGATATGGGGATTGAGTCCGCTTTGGCCGAAAACGGTTTCTTCTGACTGTCTGCTAGGGGTCGAAAGCGGACAGTTGACGGCGGCTACCAGGTGATACCAATTTTGATACCAATGATGGGGGAATGAGGGGGTGAGGAGGGGAGTTTAGCCCAGTAAAATCGACCCTTTAGCACCGCCAAACACCACTAAAAAACCGCATGGTGATGTTAGCGGTAGAGATCAAGTGCTTGTCCTGCGGGGGTTCCAGAGGTGTATTTAGGCCCTCTCGTCAGTTTTGGGCCAATTTTGGGCCAATTCGACTCGGGGCGGCAGCTTCTCCAGCTCCCTCCAATCCGAGGAGGAGCTGATCCATTTCGCGTAGGTAGAGAGCTACATCTCGACGCTTTGGCCAAGCCGGTTCGCGATGAACACGGGGTTCATCCCAGGCATCAGGCACAGGGTTGCGCAGGTGTGGCGGGTGTCGTACTGACGGCGTTCACGGATGCTCAGCGCTTGGAGCGCTGATTTGAATTGGCGGATTGTATCACTTGGTTCGTTGATCCACAGCCCACCTTTGCACGGTTGAAACACGAAAGGGCTGACTGGGTGCGCGGATTTGGACGCCATGCGCCGGAGCATGGCCATCCGCTGGGCCCGGTTGACGATGATCTGACGAATCGTTGCCGATCGCTGGTCAAAGTCGACATCCTCCCAATTCAGGCCCATAGCTTCACCAGGGCGGACCCGGTAAAGAAGCAGAACTCGAAGAGCGCGGCGTAGATCTGCGAGTATTTGCGAAGCGTTGCATAGAGGTAGGGGATGATTGTCTCGGTCTTCGGTCTTCGGTCTTCGACGTACGACAAAACGATTAGGGGCCGCGCGTCGCGTCCCTATGCGCACTCACATGAGCTGGGCTATTCATAAAACTATCGGGGCCAATTGATCGGCGGGGTCTGAATGAAGCGGTTACTTTATGGTGCATTCCTCGCCTTCATTGGCGGTCTCGCCTTTGCGGATATCCCGCCTCTGAACGCCACTTGCCCAGGAAATATCGAGGTGCGAGCTAATGAAGGTGGGCCTGTCTTCATCAACGGCAAGGAGGCGAAGCTCAGTGAGGTTACCGAGAGTCACTTCAAGGCCAAAGGTGGTGGCGTAATCGTTTCGGTTTCAATTGAGCCTGACGGCTATTTGAGTGTTTCCTACACCGGAAAGGGCGGTGCAAACGGCGTATGTGAGGTTGAAGAGCAGGACTGATCTTATGCGACCGCCAGCGTCGTGACGCCCTCCACAGTGTCCACCTTCTCGCCAATTGTCGGATCGGCTTTCAATCCGTTTGGATAGGCTTGATCACCGACTCTGTTTGGCTATTTTGGGATTAATGACTACCCACCAGACGGTTGCAGGAGGGCTGTATGCGAGTGCGCGGCGATGTGTACTGGGACTGGGCAGATCCTACGCTCCACCACCGAACTCACGAAGAAACCCTTGATGACGGCACCTACATCGATGTGCAGGTGAGGCTTTCGCGCACCGGCAGCACGCAGATGTTCATCGGTGTTTACGCGGCCTCTGGCATGGCACTGCACGAAGAGGCCTTCGACTCTCGACCGAAAGAATCAATGACCCAGGCCCTTGCCTGGGGCGTCGGTCGAGCGCGGCAAGTAGCCGATGAAGGTGCCCCCGCTGCGGACCCTATTGCCGCCCCGGAATAGAGGGGAGAGGGGTTGCAGCTGGATGGAGTACAAGTGTACTCCTGTCGTTAGGAACTGGTGCCGGGACGTGCGCAGGCGTTGTCGGCCAGGACAAAGGCGCGGTCCGACTCGACAAGCTCTGCGCGCAGACGCTCGAAGTCGCCAGGCTCGGCGTGGGCTGCGGGGCTGGAAGGGACAAGAAGGCGCGCAAATGCCGGATGCAGCCAGCTACCTCTTCATAATTCGATGCTGTGGTGTACCTGAACATGTGGTCCGCCTCCCTGAGGAGCACTTCAATGTCTGCGCGCGGCACGCTGACCATCTCGGTGTTGCTGGATCGCTTTTCTGTGGGCATGGGGAAACCTCGTCATCGTGATGCTGTGGCGTTGGAGTTGGCTACGCTTAACCTATTGCAGAGAGGTGCGCGTTATGAACAAGCGTGACAATAAAGAGACACTAATGTCGGGCTGTGCGGGCTGTGGGGAAACAATGGACTTCGACCCCGATGACCCAAGGCCTGAGTTTGAGTTCCAGTGTGAGCATTGCCACAGGATCAATATCGTGATCTGGGGAGTAGGTGAGCCCTCCCATTGGTATACGGAAATCAAACCAGATAACGGTGTCGATGCATCGGCGTAATGGGTGTGGTTGATTAAGCCGCCTTCAACAGCGCTTCAATCACCCTCTGCCCAGCCAGTGGCGGAACAGCGTTACCAGCCATGTGCATGGTTAGCCGGTGGTTGTCTGGGCGCAGAGTGTCAGCCGGGAACGACATCGCTGCCAGGGCGTTGGCGTGGCCCTGGCAACAGGGCGAGGCCAGCAGGATGTCGTGTGCCGGCACCTGCTCCCAGCGCGCCTGGTGCAGGTCTTGGCAGATGCGCTGCGTATCGGGGTGGTTCGCACTGTGCCATTCAACGGCTACCGGCCAGTGCTTTGCCGCCCAGAGAACCTGAACGCCTGCTGCGCGCGCCGGTGCTCCATCCGCCGAGGCCGGCGAACAAGTCGATTGCTGTGGTCACGTTGTGGTCCTTGCGTACAGGCGCCGCCCTCGCCGGGGAGGCGTGAAATTGATATGAAAGGGGTTATTCGCAAAGGCCGCAGATGGATGAGCAGAGTTCGATGGTGTGGTCCGATCGAATCATGTCGAGATTGCTGAGGGGTGGTCTAAAATTACCTCCGAGCGATCGGCGCCGGATCGTAAACGTGACTACTTGAAAATGATGTTGCAGGTGCTATTGGCTCGCTAGGCTAACGGCGAAAGGGTTGGTGGTAGCTATGAAGGTCATGTGCACTGCATGCGGAGGAACGGGGGTAAATAACAAAGGTCACCCTAGTTTTTGCTATTGGTGTAATGGAACTGGCTATACCGGCGAAGATGACCCGCTCCCCGGCGGTGGCGGAGGCGGCGGAGCTGGGTTTCTCACGAACAACCATGCTTTTTCAGCCCTACTTGGCTTGCTAGTTGCGGGTTATGTGTGTTGGAAAATGTACATTGCCGGGGTCTTGTGGAATGACTGGTATTTCATTGCCCCCATCGTGGCAGGATGCGCAACAACTTGGCTGCTGAGGCGCCTGGACTGGTTATGTACTGTTCTGAGGCAGATTGTGAGATTTGCGTTTATCGGTATCTTTTTATTTGCGGCCTACTACTTTTTCAAGACGATAACGGGCCAATGAGTGGACTTGCGATCATATATGAGCCGCCTCGAAAGGACGGCGTTATCAATGAATAGGGGAAGGCGCTCGCAGGCAGCACTGGGGTGGCGTGAGTCGTCGAAGTGGGGTATTGGGTGTTTAATCCGGCATGGGGCCGGATCAGGAGCGACACATGCTTGCGCACGACATCGACTCAGATCTTGTGAACGAGTTTTTCGAATACATCCAGGACTCGGATGTACGCGAAGCATTCATCTACCTTGCTGGCGCCTTCACCTGCCTTCGTTCAGTCGAGTGGACTGTCAAAAATCAGGGGGAAGTACGGTCTGTTCGCATCTATCAAGATGGGAAAAGGTACTTCTCATTCATGCCCTCCCAGAAGAAGATCAATTTCCATTTTCGCCCGCCCGTGCTGAAGGACCGGATCTATCGAAAGGAGGAGATCAAGAAGCTATTTGCCAGCTTTGACGATCAAACACACAAAGATGAGGAACACTGGGCAATCGATATTCGAAATATCGACGATGCGCGCCGGTTGCTGCGCGCGCTCAAGTTGGCCTGATTAAGCCAGCTTTGGCCCCGCCGGGTCGGCGTTCATCGTTTGAGAGGGAGGAAGGCGCTGGCGGGCAGCGCCGGACGGTCAGGCGGCTTTCGCGTCTTCGAATTTTATGATGAGCCGGGTGGTTTCGGATTGGCCCTCTAACTTCACTTCAAAGCAGGCCGGCGTGTAGTCGCTGATGCCAGTGATCAAGCCCTGTTTGATGCTGTCCCCTATGGCGAACGGCGGCTCCATGTGGCGGCTGTAGTACTGAGCCAGGGTCTCGGCGTCAGCCTCAAGCTTCTCGGCGATTGGCTTGCAGCATTCGAGGATCATTTCCCTGGTTGCAGTTGGGCGCGGCGGAATGTGGTTCATGGCTTTCTCCATGCATGCGCCGCCCTCCGTGGTCGGATGCGGCATGGTGTTGGAATGGGAATTGCTCTAGTCCTGAAACACTGAAAATTTTGGGGGAGTGCCGTAATGACCCAGGACGATTTTCGCTACATGGCTTTCGTGGTAGCAGCCGTGGTGGTCCTTACAGTAGTGGTGTCATGGGTGTTTCTTGAGTCCATCAACTGAGCCCCACCGGCGGGCCATGTCATACCCTGAATTGGGTCGGATCGCATGGCGGCAATTTGGTTTGGGATGGAGTACTCGTATGTCTTTGTAACCGTGAGGAAATTGTCGTGGCGGATTTTGTCCATAAGGGAGACGTGGTAGTCCCAGCAGCTACAGTGGCGATTCATCTCCAGCAATTGGAGGATGAGAGCTTCATCTCGACGCTCTGGCCAAGCCGGTTCGTCAGCTGCCCCTGGGGGCTGGAACGGGAATTGCTGTGATCCTGAGGCATTGATCAAGCGGAGAACGCCGACATGACTCAAGATGACCGCTATTACATGGTTTTCGTTGTGGCTGCTGTGCTGGCCCTGGATTTGGCGGCGACCTTGGTGTTTCTGAAGGTCATCGCCTGACCCCGATAGTGGGTATGGCCATACACGCAATTGGGGCCACCTGCCTGGTTCAAGGCGACAAGGCAGCGGCAGGTTGTGGCAAGGCCGGTGCGAAGGCGCTGTATTACCAGGTACGGCTCGCCCAGGCGGGCCTGCTGAAAATTGCCGGGCAACACGCCGAATAAGGTTGTCACTGCGCAAGAAGTTCACCCCGAAACCCATATAGCAAACAAAGCTAATGCCCGGCTGTGGTTGAGCAGTAACATGGGCAAACGAAAACCAAAAAAGGGCAGGCTGCTGGGCAACACTTTCCTACGTTCTCGATGGGGCAGCAGGAGCGTGTCGCGTGAAGAGCTCAAGATCGCTAGCAGGCGCAATACTGGTGTCCGCGGTTGCCACACTGTTCATGGCAGGTTGCGCACAAAACCGCGATGTGCGGGACGGCCATGACTATACCTCAGGCACTACCGCGAAAAGCCCACCCGCGTATCTGGGGTGCGTCAAAGGCGAACTCCCGGGGAATGTGAAAACCTACCAGGTCGAGGGCGATAACTCAGTCAGGCTGTTCATTGAAAGCACCGACCCGAGCAAGGCAGATGGGCTTGTAGAAATGCGCGGCGCAGGAAGCCAGCACCAGTTCACGGCCTATCAACGCGATGCCTGGTACGACCATGGCAGGTTGCTGGATGCCGCGCTGATGTGCTCGAAAGCATGATCAACTAACCCTCAAGCACAAAAAGCCCGCCGTTGAGAGCGGGCTTTTTGCATTTGCCGGCGCCAGCCGCAATAATCCACCCATTTGAATGGAGAGCGCCGGGTGGAAGCAAGAAGCGTTGTCGCCGAAATGTTTATTGGGATCCCGACGCATTTCTGGGTACTGCCGGTCGCCGGCCTGATTACCTACTTTGGCCTGAAGTGGGCCGACCAATCCAGCAATCGCGCCACCATGCTGTGCGCCGTGACCTACTTGCTGCTCGTCGCACTGGCCGTGTTGCCCAACGGCTTTTATGCGCTGTTTCCGCCTTCGCCCAACATGCCCGAGCTGATAGTGAGTCACCAGCCGCTACCCAGCTACGAAGGCCGGTTCTATCTGGATGCGTTCTATGTGTTCAGCGGTTGGGCGCTGAGCAAAGTGGCCAAGCTCAAGTTCAACTAAGCCTGCGGCTGCAGGCGCAAGGGAGTGCTGGAACAGTAATTGCTCAACCCTTGAAAACATAAGCATTTGGGGGATACGGCAATGCTTCCAGAAGATCAGTGCATCATGCTCGTGTTTGCGGTAGCCGTGCTGGCCCTCGATGTCATGGCCATCAGGCTGTACCGAGGCGCCAGGCCCTGACACCATGTTTGGGTGTGGCTGCGCCCTGATCCGGGTGTTGGACGGATGCGCTGATCCTTGAGCATGGCCGTGGTGTTCACATCAACCAATGTCGTCGATCCTTGCAGCCACAGAGCGCAGTTCATCGGCAACCACATCGATGGATCTAATGTGCGCGGTAACATCAATCTCGCTTTGCAAGCTGCCCCGCGCTTCCATGAACCTGGCGTGCCCGCTCATGGCTTGACTGAGTTGGTCCAGGTGGTCGGCTGTTTTGACCAGGTCTGACTTGATGCTGTGAAGCGTTTCCATAGGGTAAAAGCCTTTCCTTGATAGTTGCTTCAACGGTCCCGGAGCGGCCCAGTGGCTTCAGCTCTTTACTTGAACCTGAAGTACGGAGCCTTTGTCATCGGTCACCAGCAATCCATGGGTTTGCGCGTCGCCCGATTGCTGTTCGGCAAGCAGCACATCTGCTGTACGCACAATGCTACGGCAATGATCCGCTGTTTGCAGGGTGATGAGTTTTCCATTCTGATAGAAAAAGCGCGTGCTATTGGCGTTATTTTTCATGGGTGAGGTGCCTTGCCGAGTTAGTGGTTGCTCCACTTTCTCAGCCTTCACCTTCCTCTGCCACTGGTAGAAATATCAGGTGATCACCTGAACAGCTGGTCAGATTTCGTCCACCAATCGCCCGGGGTTGAAGAAAAACGAGGCGATCAGCACTGCCGTGATGACGCCCGCCGCATCGGCAAGCAACAGCAGCAAAGCGCTTGAATCGCCTGGCTGCAGATGTTTCCCAAGGGCAAATTCTGCGCCATGGGGGAATGCGGCAATCAACAGCAGCATGGCCGCAAGCAGCCCGGATAGAAGCTTTATGCATGACTTGCCAAATGCCAGCCCACAGGCCCAGAAAATGAAAATACAAAGCACGGCAAGGCCCGTCGACGATGCGTATTGGGCGAGCATTTCCAACCACCACACCATGGTTTTCTCCTGGATGAAGAGAGCAATGATCTAGGCGGGTGAGCGAACCCGGCTGGTATTCAGTGCGGCCTGTTGCTGATAAGAAGCCTGTGCCAATGAAATCGTTCCCTTTGCGCCGATAAAAAAGTGCTTTTACAGGGCTGTAGTAAACAATTAGGTGGCATTTTGTTGGCGTGCAAGTTTTGACTTCATGTTCAGTGCGAGGGGGCGGGTGCAGCAAGACCTTGGTTGATTAGTATCTCGGCGCAACCCTCGGTAGAATGCCGCGTATCCTCAATGGCCAATTGCAAATGCCTACGTTTCGTATTTTAGTCGCATCCATGCTAGTTGCCAGCCTGGCTGGCTGTGCAACCCCCGGTAAACCCACTGCCAGCAAGCTGACCGCTAAGTCGCCGCAGCAATTCGCAGCCTGTGTGCTGCCCAAGTGGCAAGCACTGGCACCACAGGCCACGCAGAAGTCGATTGCCCACGGCTACCGGCTCACAGCCCCCAGTGCCGTGGCAACAGACGATGTACTGGACGTGGTCGAGTATCACGATGGCAGCCGCGCGACCTTCTACAAGGGCAGCTTCCTGTCTGGCGACAAACTGCGCCAGGCTGCCAAGGCATGCCTGGACTGAATCAGTAGCCCGAGCCGCTTGAGCCGCCCATGCTCGGCAGGCGGGCTTTGTGTTGGGCGTTGCTCCACTCGGCGCAGGTCATGAAGGCGGTCTTTTCTACCTTGCCGGCGCCGTCGAAGCTCACACTATAGGGTTGCCGGTTACCTGCGTTGGTGAGCATATAGTCGAAGCAGGTACCGGGTACTACGGTGCGCTCGGACTCGGCAACGGGTTTGCCGCCAATCTGCATGACCTGGTCTTTGCTCATGCCGGTGTCGACTTTCGCTACCAACGGCTGGTCGTGGTACAGCGTAGAGTTGGATGAGCAGGCAGAAAGCGCTGCCAGGGCGAAGATCAGTGCATGAAGGCGTTTGTTCATGGCAGTGCTCCGGTAGAGGACGCCGATGAAGCCTGGGCAGGCAAAGGCAGTTGAGGGGTGGGTACACCATCAATCCGCTCGATTTTTCATCATACGCCTGTACTGCCTTACCCGCAGCAGCGTGCAGCCTTGTTCCAGCAACAAGGCCCGCAACGGTGACGCCTGCGCCTTGGGCTTGTTACCAGCTGCCAGCCGGCGCATCTGCAACTTCACCAAGGCCATGTAAGCCAGTGCGGCAAACGCTTTGCGCTTCCAGCGTATTGGCCGCAGTTCAGCGCTTGCCGCCTGCTCGCCATTCTGCCAGCGCCGGGGCAGGGCAGGTTCAACAGCCAGCGCCGTAGCTATCCCCGCCATGGCCACGCCGCTGGCGAGTACCTGCTCGACCACCGGCAGGCGACGGATGCCGCCGGTGACCATCACCGGCATTTTCGCGATGGCGGCGATTTCCTGGGCAAACTCCAGGAAGTAGGCCTCGCGGGCCAGGGTGCGGCCGTCGCGGGCGTCGCCCTGCATGGCCGGTGCCTCATAGCTGCCACCCGACAGTTCCACCAGGTCCACCGGCAATTCATTCAGCCACAGTACCACCTGGCGTGCATCCGCAGGTTCAAAGCCGCCGCGTTGAAAGTCCGCCGAGTTCAACTTCACGGCCACACCGAAACCGGGCGAGACCACTTCGCGCACGGCCTTTACCACCTCCAGCAACAGCCGTGCGCGGTTCGCCAGGCTGCCACCCCAGCGGTCCTGGCGCTGGTTGCTCAGCGGCGACAGAAACTGGCTCAACAGGTAACCGTGGGCGGCATGGATCTGCACGCCACTGAAACCGGCCTGTTCAGCCAGTGCCGCAGTGCGGGCAAAGCGCTGGATCAATGCTGCGATCTCGGCGTCATCCAGCGCCTTGGGCAGGGGGAACAGCTTGGACAAACCGCCCATATCCAGGGCAATCGCCGAAGGTGCCACAGTAGGTTGGCCAAGGTTGGCCTGCATCTGCCGCCCAGGGTGGTTGATCTGCATCCAGAACTGCGCGCCGTGGGCGCGGCCGATGCGGGCCCAGTCACGAAAACGCTGCAATGGTTGCCTGGCGTCGAGCACCACCCCGCCTGGGCCAGTCATGGCGCTGGGGTCGACCATCACGTTGCCGGTCAGCAACAGCCCGGCACCGCCTTCGGCCCAGGCCTGGTAAAGGCGCAGCAGTTGGTCGGAAGGGGTCTGGTCCGGGTTGGCCAGGTTTTCTTCCATTGCGGCTTTGGCGATGCGGTTGGGAATGACACTGCCATTGGGCAGGTGCAGGGGCTGGAACGGCGTCATGGCGATCTCCGAAAAGGCTACCACGCATCGGTTGATGCAGGTGTGGGCTAGGTTCAGGAGAAGGCTAAGGTTAAAGTCAACTTTAAGGTCAATAGGGGAATGCCAGCGGGATGAAAATTGGTGAACTGGCGCGACGCACGGGGCTCAGCGCATCGCGTATCCGCTTTTATGAAGCCAGTGGGCTGATTGCCGCTCGGCGCCTGGGCAATGGCTACCGGGATTACCCGGAACAGGTGGTGCGGGCGCTGGAGATCATTACCTGTGGCCAGCAGGCGGGTTTCAGCCTTGATGAGATGCGCAGGCTCACCAGTGCATCCGCTGCGGCGGCGGGCGGCCACGGCCAGTTACTGGCAAGCCTGAAGCGCAAGGTGGCGGAAATTGAAGCGATGCAGCAGCAGCTGGCGCAGAACCGCGCGCAATTGCTGGCGGTTATTGCTGGCATCGAAGACAAGCCGCAGGGGATGGACTGCGAAGAGAACGCCCAGCGTTTGATTGCCGGTTGGCAAGGGAACGAGCCTGGCAATACTTGACCCTCTGTGGGAGCGGGCACGCCCGCTCCCACAGAGGCAGCGTCGCGCTCGCGCCTTGGAATGGATTACCCCACATCCCCCCGCTTGTTCATCCGCTCACACTGCACCTGCGCAGCCGTCCGGCTCGGGTAGCTGGGCTTGAGCCGCTCTTTGGCTTGGTTATCGTAGATGTCGAACCCCTCACAAACGCTCGTGGCGTAATGGCGGCTACCGACGTGGAACGACTCCTTTTCGATAGGCACTGCGGGAACGATAACGAATCTTGGTGCCATTTTTCGTGCCTCCCCAGGCAGAGACTTTAGTATTAGTCGCCCCGTTGATAAGCATCAAGCCAGCTCATGAATAAAAACTGCGTTTGAACAGCAGCGGGGCGAGTGCTGCGCTGTCATCAAATGAAAACCCGCTGTCGTCCGATGCGAAGCACCCCACCCGCCAAGGGCATACAGTCCAATCACCCAGAACTGACGCCTGGCGTCCAGATCGATGATTGGAGAGACAAGCATGTCCAAAGTCGTACGTTTCCATCAGACCGGTGGCCCCGAGGTGCTGCGCTATGAAGACGCTGAGGTCGGCGAGCCTGGCCCGGGGCAAGTGCGCTTGCGTCAGGTGGCGGTGGGCCTGAACTATGCCGACACCTACTTCCGCAACGGCACTTACCCGATCCCGCTGCCCAATGGCATTGGCGTAGAAGCGGCCGGGGTGGTAGAGGCACTGGGAGATGGCGTAACCCAGGTGGCGGTCGGTGACCGGGTTACCTACACCGGTTTTCTCAATACCCTGGGCGCTTACTGCACCGAGCGTCTGATCCCGGCTGCCGCGCTGATCAAGCTACCGGAAACCATCGCCTTCGAGACCGCCGCCGCCATGACCATGCGTGGCCTCACCGCGGCCTATCTGATGCGACGCATCTATGACTTCAAAGCGGGCGACAGCGTACTGCTGCATGCCGCTGCTGGCGGGGTTGGCCTGATTGTCGCGCAATGGGCGCGGTTGTTGGGGCTGAACGTGATTGGCACCGTGTCCACCGAGGCCAAGGCCGAAGTCGCCCGTGCCCATGGCTGCAACCACATCATCAATTACAGCGTCGAGGACGTGGCCACACGCGTGCGTGAGCTTACCGGCGGGGTGGGGGTCAACGTGGTATTCGACAGCGTAGGCAAGAACACCTTCATGGGCTCGCTCGATTCGCTCAAGCGCCGCGGCCTGATGGTTTGCGTCGGTACGGCCTCGGGCACCATCCCGCCGTTCGACCCGCAGTTGCTGGCCATCAAGGGCTCGCTGCAGCTTACCCGTCCGGCCTTGGCCGACTTCATCGCCGACCCGGCAGAAAAGGCCGACCTTGCCGGCGAGCTGTTCGACCACGTCAGCAGTGGGCGCATCCGCATCGAGATCAACCAGCATTACGCCCTGCAGGACGCCGTCCAGGCCCACCGCGACCTGGAAGCGCGCAAAACCACCGGCTCGTCGATCTTCGTCATCTGAAGAGGGCAACAGCATGCACATCGAACAACTGACCTGCGCGATCGGTGCCGAGGTGAGTGGGGTGAACCTGGCCGACGCGATCCACGACGACGACCTGTTCACCCAGTTGCGAGAACAGTTGCTCCAGCACCGTGTGCTGTTCCTGCGTGACCAGCATTTCAGCCGCGCCGAGCACGTGGCTTTCGCCCGCCGCTTCGGCGAGCTGGAAGACCACCCGGTGGCTGGTAGCGACCCGGAACACCCGGGCCTGGTGCAGATCTACAAGCGCCCGGACCAGCCCAACGACCGCTATGAAAATGCCTGGCACACCGACGCCACCTGGCGCGAAGCGCCGCCCATGGGCTGCGTGCTGCGCTGCGTGGAATGCCCACCGGTGGGGGGCGATACGATGTGGGCGAACATGGTGCTGGCCTATGAAAACCTGCCAAGTGATGTGAAGGCCAAGATCGAAGGCCTGCGCGCTCGCCACAGCATCGAGGCCAGCTTCGGCGCTGCCATGCCGCTGGAAAAGCGCCTGGCACTGAAAGCGCAGTTCCCCGATGCCGAGCACCCGGTGGTGCGCACCCATCCGGAAACCGGCGAGCAGGTGTTGTTCGTCAACGCCTTCACCACCCATTTCAGCAATTACCACACCCCGCAGCGGGTGCGCTTCGGCCAGGACGCCAACCCTGGCGCCAGCGACCTGCTGCGTTACCTGATCAGCCAGGCCTACCTGCCCGAGTACCAGGTGCGCTGGCGCTGGAAGCCCAACAGTGTGGCGATCTGGGACAACCGCAGCACCCAACACTACGCCGTCATGGATTACCCGCCGTGCCACCGCAAGATGGAGCGCGCCGGGATCAAGGGCAGCCGCACGTTCTAAGGCTGCCGCCGCCATTGGCGGCAACCGCACAATAACAATAGCGAGGACTACAGCATGCAATTCTTCGACGATTCGTTGCACCCGGAAAACATGGAAAAGGTGGTGATCACCGTGGCCCCCTATGGCCCGGAGTGGATGCCCGAAGACTTCCCTGAAGACATTCCGTTGACCATGGACGAGCAGGTGCAGAAGGCCGTCGACTGCTATGAGGCAGGCGCCACCGTATTGCACCTGCATGTGCGTGAGCTGGACGGCAAAGGCTCCAAACGCCTGTCCAAGTTCAACGAGCTGATCGCCGGGGTGCGTGAAGCGGTGCCAGACATGATCATCCAGGTTGGCGGTTCGATTTCTTTCGCCCCAGAAGGCGAAGGCGAGGCGGCCAAATGGCTGTCGGACGACACTCGGCACATGCTCGCCGAACTGACGCCGCGCCCCGACCAGGTAACCGTGGCCATCAACACCACCCAGATGAACATCATGGAGCTGTTGTACCCCGAGTACCTGGAAGGTACCTCGCTGGCCAGCCCGGCAATCCACGCCGCCTACAGCGAGATGACCGTGCCGGCCGGCCCGGCCTGGGTCCGCGAGCACCTGCGCCGCCTGCAGGCCAGCAACATCCAGCCGCACTTCCAGCTGACCGGCATGCATGCCCTGGAGACGCTTGAGCGCATCGTGCGCCGTGGTGACTACATGGGCCCGCTGAACCTGACCTGGATCGGCATTGGCGGCGGCTTCGACGGCCCTAACCCGTTCAACTTCTTCAACTTCATCCATCGCGCACCGGACGGCTGCACCCTGACCGCCGAATCGCTGCTGAAGAACGTGCTGCCGTTCAACACCATGGCCCTGGCCATGGGCCTGCACCCGCGCTGCGGCAACGAAGACACCATCATCGACCAGCATGGCAAACGCTTTACCTCGGTGCAGCAGATCAAGCAGACCGTGCGCGTGGCCCATGAGCTGGGCCGCGAGATTGCCAGCGGCAAGGAGGCTCGTGCCATTTACCGCATCGGGCAACAGTACGACAGCATCGAGCAGACCCTGAAGGCCAACGGCATGGCGCCGAACCGCCAGCCGGGTGAGAAGGGTGTGCCGCAGCGTACCTGAGCCAAAGGCTTGCACGGTCCCGACGTTTTTGTGGGAGCGGCCTTGCGTCGCGAAAGGGCTGCGAAGCAGCCCCAGCAATTGTTGCGCTGTCGCTGTGTTCTGGGGCCGCCTTGCGGCCCTTTCGCGACGCAAGGCCGCTCCCACAGTGACCGAGCAAGCTTTTGCAGTAGTGCATAACAACAAGAACAAAACCCAAGCCCCACACCCAAGGAGGCAACATGGCCACCTATCTCGCCAGTGCCGAAGATTCCGGCACCGACACCGCCCACAGCGTCCCCCGTCGCTATGCCTGGGTGGTCTTCGCCCTGACCTTTGGCTTGTTGATTTCCGACTACATGTCGCGCCAGGTACTGAACGCGGTGTTTCCGCTGCTCAAGGGCGAATGGGCGCTCAGCGATAGCCAGCTGGGCCTGCTCAGCGGCATCGTCGCGTTGATGGTCGGCCTGCTGACCTTTCCGCTGTCGTTACTGGCCGACCGCTTCGGCCGGGTGCGCAGCCTGGTACTGATGGCGGTACTGTGGAGCCTGGCTACCCTCGGTTGCGCCTTGGCCGAAAACTACCCGCAAATGTTCATTGCGCGTTTTCTGGTCGGGGTCGGCGAAGCCGCCTACGGCAGCGTCGGCATTGCCGTGGTCGTTGCCGTATTCCCTCGCGACATGCGCTCGACCTTGGCCGGTGCGTTCATGGCCGGCGGCATGTTCGGCTCTGTGTTGGGCATGGCCCTGGGTGGTGTGCTGGCCCAGCACCTGGGTTGGCGCTGGGCATTTGCCGGCATGGCGCTGTTCGGCCTGGTGCTGGCGGTGCTGTACCCGCTGATCGTCAAGGAAACCCGTATTGCCCCTAAATGTGCGCAGCAGGGGCAGGACAAAGCCAGCCGCCCGCTGCGTACCCTGTACAGCAGCCGTTCGGTTATTGCCGCCTATGTCGGCAGCGGCCTGCAGCTGTTCGTCGGTGGCACCCTGATCGTGTGGATGCCCAGCTACCTGAACCGCTATTACGCCATGGGCACCGACCGCGCCGGGGCGATCGCCGCAGTCATCGTGCTGTGCAGCGGTATCGGCATGATCCTTTGCGCCATGCTCTGCGATCGCCTCGGGCGGCAGCGCCCGGACCGCAAGATCAGCCTGGCCATCGCCTACTGCCTGGGCAGCTGTGTACTGCTGAGCATCGCCTTCGCGCTGCCCGCCGGCACCGCGCAACTGGTGTTGATCTGCCTGGGCATGATGATCGCCGCCGGTACCAACGGCCCGTCCAGTGCCATGGTCGCCAACCTTACCCATGCTTCGGTGCATGGCACGGCCTTCGCCACCCTGACCCTGGCCAACAACCTGCTGGGGCTGGCCACCGGGCCGCTGATCACTGGCCGGGTGTCTGACCTGATTGGGCTGCAGGCCGCGCTCCAGCTGGTGCCGCTGATCAGCATCGCGGCGGCGGCAGTGTTCTTTATCGCCAAACGTCACTACCACCGCGACATGGACCGTCTGCGTTCCAGGAGTTGAAACCGTGAAACAGCTGTTGTCCGTCGAGGTGTTCTTCGATTTCGTTTGCCCCTGGTGCCTGATTGGCCAGCGGCATCTGCAGGCGGCCCTGTTGCTTTTGCAGCGTGAGCAGCCTCAGGTACAGGTGCATGTGCAATGGCGGGGTGTGCAGTTACTGCCCGGCCTGCCTGCCAAGGGGGTGCCTTTCAACACCTTCTACCTGCAACGCCTGGGCAGCGAGCAGGCGGTGCGCGAGCGCCAGGCCCAGGTGCGTGCCGCCGCCACTGTGGTGGGCGAGGATATCGACTTCTCGCGCATCCGCCGCATGCCCAACACCGGCAATGCCCACCGGCTGGTGCAACGGGCCGGTGGCCTGCTCGATGCCCGGCAACTGGAAGACTTGCTGGCACGCCTGTTCATTGCCTATTTCCATCAGGGCCGCGACCTGGGCAACAGTGCCACCTTGCTCGGCATCGCCCAGGGTTGCGGCTTGGAAGTCGCCCAGGTCATTGACTGCCTGCGTGATGATGGCAGCCCGTTCCTTGATGGAGCAGGGCGTGCCGGCAGCGCCGTGCCGCGCTACCGCTTCAACCAGGGGCCGCTGATTGCCGGCGTACAGCCTGCCGAAACGCTGTTTGCGGCCATGCTCGACGCACTGCAAGTGGTGGAGCAAGCATGAGCCGGCGTATCGCGTTAGCCCCCAACCAGGTGCCGGAGCGCAATGCCCGGGTGTTGCTGGCCTGCGAAGGCCGCAGCGTGGCGTTGTTCAATGTCGCTGATTCGCTGTACGCCATCGATGACAGCTGCCCGCACCAGGGCGCGTCGTTGTGCGGTGGGCGCCTGGAGGGCCGGGTGATCCAGTGCTGCGCCCATGGCCTGCGCTTCGACCTGGCCAGCGGCTACCTGCTCAATTCAAAAGCCTTGAAAGTAACCAGCTACCCGGTCGAACAGCAGGATGGGCAGGTTTTTATCGTGCTTGACGGCGAGGAGGTCGGGCAATGAACACATTGACGCTGACCGCAGCCAATCACCGAATCCGCACGCTGGCGCCAGGGGTAGCCGTAAGCCTTATCGTGGGCGCTGCTGCCAGCTTTCTCAGCGAGCATTACGCGGCACCGGTCATGCTGTTTGCCCTGCTGCTGGGCATGGCCCTGAATTTTCTGGCGGTCGACGGCCCCTGCAAGGCCGGTATCGAGTTTACCGCCCGCACGGTACTGCGCCTGGGCGTGGCGCTGCTGGGCATGCGTATTACCTTGAGCCAGATCGCCAGCCTGGGCTGGAAGCCCGTGGCCTTGGTGGTGGCCCTGGTAGTGGTGACCATCCTGGTCTCGGTGGTGGTGGCCAAGACACTGGGCTTCTCACGTTTGTTCGGCATGCTTACCGGTGGTGCCACGGCCATTTGTGGTGCCTCCGCGGCGCTCGCGCTGGCGGCCGCCTTGCCACAGCACCCGCGCAAGGAGCATGCCACGCTGTTTACCGTGATTGGCGTGTCGGCGTTATCGACCTTGGCGATGATCCTGTACCCGATGATCGCCCAGTGGCTGCACCTGTCGCCAGCACAGGCTGGGGTGTTTCTCGGCGCGACCATCCATGATGTGGCGCAGGTGGTGGGGGCGGGCTACAGCATGTCCACCGAGACCGGTGACATCGCCACTGTGGTCAAGTTGATGCGGGTAGCCATGTTGCTGCCGGTGATTGTCTGTGCGGCAATGATCACCCGCCGCCAGGGCCTGGAGGCGGGCGGCCAGCGCCCACCATTGCTGCCCTGGTTCGCGGTCGGGTTTGTGCTGCTGGCCTGCGTCAACAGTACGGGGTGGGTGTCAGCGCCGGTTCAAGGCGGCATCAACGAACTGTCGCGTGTTTGCCTGGTGGTGGCGATCAGTGCCCTGGGTATGAAAACCCAGCTCAAGGCCCTGGCTTCGGTCGGTCTCAAACCCATTGCGCTGATGGTGGGCGAAAGCGTGTTCCTCGTGCTGTTGGTGCTGGCGTTGATGCACTGGGGGCTTTGAACACTAGGCCCCGACGCGATCCTTGTGGGAGCGGCCTTGAACTGGCCTAATGATTTTGGACACCTTCATCGGGCGCTATGATGGCGCCCAATTGGAGGCAAAATTAGTGCGTAAATCTTACTCAAGAGAATACAAGGT